>DAINSL010000033.1:0-5651 GCA_036741335.1 Nocardioides sp.
GCGCCGACGAACTTATTCGGCGGGAAGTTGTGATTGGCGGTCTGGTGGGCGGCCAGCCTGAGGGTATGCGTGGTGGCTTTTGCTGGGGCCGCTGAGCCCAACTGGGGCGCGACCGCCACACCGGAGACAGCGAGGCCGACCGCCGCCAGGCCAAGGGTTGCGCGAGAGAAGAACTTACTCATGAGGAACGCCTTTGCTCGGAAATAGGGATGCCCTCAATGGAACACACACCAGCCCTGGCGCGAATCATCTCCGAGGATGAACTGGTGGGCGCCGACCGACCTAGCGATGCCCGCGAAGTGGTTTCGCTGGTCAGTAGGGACTAGGGAACGCGACCGAACGTGCGGCGCTTACCTCCGAGCGTGCCGCCTACGGTGTGGGCCTCGCTTCACTCGAACTCGGGGGACAAATTGAACAGGCTCGTCTGTGCCATCGCGCTCGCTGCCATCGCGCCGCTGATCGGAACGTCAATCGCAGCGGAGGCCAGCGCACCGCACTACGCCCCCTCCTTCGCGAACTGCACCGCCATGCACAAGGTCTTCCCACATGGCGTCGGGCTGTTCGGTGCGCACGACCACACCAGCGGGGTACCGGTCACCAACTTCGCGCGCCGACCCAAGATCTACTTGGCCAACCAGAAGTCAGATGCCGACGGCGATCACATCGCGTGCGAAGCGCACTGACCCTTCGCGTCGCGGGGTTGGCTGTCGCGTTGGCGACGACGACCACCGTGGGCGTTGCTTCCCATGCTTCGCCCGTGGCCACGCCAGGTCGTGCACATCCGCGAACGTGCAGCGATCACGCAGCTCCATGTCGCCAGGCACTCCCATGTCGGCAGCTACGACCGGACCAGACAGTTCGGCGACTGGATCACTCAGAATGGCGAGTGTGACACCAGGGCTGTCGTACTGATCAAGGAGTCACTCAAGCCGGTCACCAAGAGCTACTGCTGCACCGTGTCGAAGGGCCGCTGGTTCTCCTACTACAACGCGACGTACTACACGAACGCCTACGGCGGGGTGATCCAGATCGATCACACGGTGCCGGTCGAGAACGTGTGGATCTCCGGCGGCTGGCGCTGGACCAAGGCGACCCGGGTCCGGTACTACAACGATCTGTTGGACCCGAGGACTCTGGTCGGCGTAGACGCCTATGACAACGAGTCCAAGGGCGACCAGGACCCCACCAGCTGGCTCCCCGCTGACGGGCAGTGCCGGTACGTGCGGTACTGGGTCGCGGTGAAGACTCGATGGCACCTGAAGGTCACGCAGGCCGAGAAGACGAAGCTGGCCAGTCTCGCCGCCTCGTGTCCGAACCGTCGGACGACGATCACGAAGTCATCGGCTACCGATGAGCAAGCAGCAAGCCTGGGAGAGGCGCGCGGACGCCAAGCGGTTGGCAGAGGCCGGAGAGTGAGCGATCGCCCGCGCCGAAACACGGCGCGGGCTATCGGTCGCAGTCGCGGCGACCGCCAGGGAACAGGGGAGGCGGTGTCGCAACGGTCACGAGATCAGTCGGCGGCCTCTTCATAGGCCGCGAGGAGCGTCAGTGCGAGAGCCTCGGCACCGGAGAGGGTCAGGCCTTCGTGCGACGACACATGCAGGCGGGGCAGCTCGTTGGGCGTGCCGTCGGCGTACGTCGCCGAGGTGTACCGGATCTCCCAGCCCTCACCGGTGCGGGCGTCGCTCCAGTGCGTGGCGCGGCCCTCCCAGTGCAGCTCGCGGAGATGCTCGCTCTGCGACACGTTGCACCATGCCGGACAGGCGACGGTGACGCGAACGGTGCTCAGGGCAGTCATGACACGCTCCTCAGCATGTCCGCCGGGGAGATGCGGACCTTGAAGCCGTCGGCGGCGATGGCCGCGGAAAGTCGGATGCGTGCGCTCAAGCACTCCTCACACGGGCAACCTTCGGCTGTGGCACCGTGGCGGGGGGGTGGTGTGCTCATCGGTGTGCCTCCTCGCTGAAATGACGGAGCACCAGACGAAGCGTGACGCGAATCTCCCCAACGGATTTCGTCGCCGCCCGGCGCGTCTGAGCGTCGGCTCAGGCGTGGTCGCAGCAGCGGGCGGTCACGTCCGGCCCGCTCAGGCCAGGCGGCGGACCATCGTCCACCGGTTGGCGTCGTCGGACCTTTCGTAGGCGAGTGCGTCAAGGACTGCCGTGGCGAGCGCCAGTCCCCGACCCTCCTCCTCCATCGGTCCCGGCATCTCGGTGCCCCAGGTGCCGCCCGGGTACTCCTCGCCGGCGTCGGAGAGCGTCGCCTCCAGGCGGTCGGTCAGCACGCCCAGCCGGAAGGTCCAGCCCACCTCGCCCGGAGGCCGGCCGTGCTCGACGACGTTGCCGGCCACCTCGATCACCGCCGTCTCGAACATCATCAGGTCCGACGACGTCAGCTCGGGGTGCTCGCGACCCACTCGCTCGAGCAGGTCGTGGAGCAGGTTGAGGCTCTCCGGTACGGAGAGCCCCTCCAAGAGGTAGTCACCACTCATGGGACGCCTCCGCCACGGTGGGGTGGGCGCGCAGGACGCGGTCCAGGTTGGTCAGTCGCAGCACGGTCATGACCTGCTGGGGGACCTGTGCGATCCGCAGGTCGCCGCCGGCCAGTCGAGTCGCCTTGAGTCCGGCGATGAGAGCGCCGAGACCCGAGGAGTCGATGAAGATCACTTCGGCGAGGTCGACGACGATCCGGTCCCGGCCGGCGGCCACGTTCTCCGCCACCAGGTCCTTCAGGGCGGGTGCGGCCACCATGTTGAGCCGTCCCGTGGGGCGCAGCACCGCCGTACGAGTGTCCTTGGCCATCAGGTCCTTGCCTCCGTCGTCGCATCGGTTGCGCGGTGCGTCGTGCCGACCGTACTCGTCTGCATATACGGGCGTCCGAGACCGACGTGGGCGGCGGGCGCCTTCTTCGGCATCACTCGTCCCGGCGTACGACGAGCGCGGTCAGGTCGTCGGCAAGGGGGTGGCCGGCGCCCGCCTCGATGATCCGGTCCGCCATCTCCTCCGACGTCCTGCCGGAGGCGGCCAGCGTCCGGGCGGCCCGCATGGCCTCCAGCGGGTCGGGGAAGATGTCGAGGAGCCCGTCGCTGACCACGATCAGCGTCTCGCCGGGCTCGAGCCTCGTCTCATGGCTCTGCCAGGTCCCCTCCAGGTCGGCCCCGAGGGGTAGGTCGCGTGACGGCAGGAGGCGAGTCTCGCCCGCCGCGGGCACGATGATCGCGAGGCCGTGGCCCGCATCGACGTACTCGATGTGGCCGTGCGACGGCCGGAGTCGTGCCGTGAACATGGTGGCGAACGTGCCGCTGTCGTTGAAGTCGCCCTGCATGCTCGACGCCGTACGGCGTAACGACTCCGTGAGCGTGTTGAAGCGCGAGGTGACCCGAAGGGCAGCGCGGACGCCCGCGGCGATCACCGCTGCAGCCAGTCCCTTGCCCATCACGTCGGCGACGGTGATCTGCAGCATCGTGTCGTCGAGCAGGTGCCAGTCGTAGAAGTCACCGCCGACGTGCAGCGCCGGCTGACAGCGCCCGGCGACGTCGTACCCAGGGATGTCGGGCGCCCGGCGCGGCAGGAGCTGGGTCTGGATCTCCCTGGCCTGGGCGGCGTCGGCGTCGGCCGCGAGCTCCACCTCCACCCAGCGGGCGAGATCCTCGAGCAGCGCGTGATCGGACTCCGAGAGCTCGCGTGGCTCCACGTCCATCATGCTCAGCGTGCCGACCAGCTCGCCGCCGGGCGCGGCCAGTGGCGTGCCGGCGTAGAAGCGCATGTGGGGATCGCCCACGACCAGCGGGTTGTCGGCGAAGTAGGGGTCGAGCAGGGCGTCGGGGACGACCAGCGTCGTGCCCTTGTCGAGCGTTCGTGGGCTGAAGGCGAGGTCGCGCGGCATGCTGTAGCCGGCCTCGACACCGGCCGCGGACTTGGTGAACAGGCGGTCCTCGTCGATGAGGTTCACCGTCACCGTCGACACGTTGAAGATGCGCTTGGCCAGTCGCACGACCCGGTCGAACCGCTCTTCGGCCGGGGTGTCCAGCAGCCCGAGATCATGGACGGCCGCAAGACGTGCCCGCTCGGACGTTTCCACAACCACACCTCCCGGGGAGAGACTCTCCACCTTCGGCAAGGCTAGCCATCGGCCCGGCTCGCGGTCGCCGAATCCCCGACGAGGCGACGCAGGTCTTCTCAACCGACCGCCACCAGCACGACCGCGACGCTGCACAGGGCGAGGCCGGCCCCTTGGACTCGGTGGATGCTTTCCCGGAGCACGAGGGCGGCCAGCAGCACGGTGAACGCGGGGTAGAGCGACGTCAGCACGGCGGACACGCTGAGCAGGCCGTGGTGGGTCGCCAGCAGGAAGCTGAGGCCGGCGACGGCCGCCAGCAAGCCGCTGGCCAGGCCCCACCACTGGATGGCCACCCGGGGGATGGGGTCTCCGCCCAGGAGGAGACACGCGGCGGTCACCGACAGCACGGAGGCCAGCTGGTTGGCCGCGAACGGCCAGTAGCCGGCCGACGCCGGGATCTGGCCCAGGGCCGCGAAGAGCATCCCGAACCCGAGCCCCGCCAGGATCCCGTCGAGCAGTCCGCTGCTGCCGGGCTCCCGGCCCTGGTCGGGCGCCTCGCGGGAGACCAGCCAGATCCCGGGCAGCGCGGTGACGATGCCGAGCCAGACCACTGCCGAGGGGCGCTCACCCGCGAGTACCCCGATCAGGACCGGGAGGGTGGTGGCCCCCACGCCCGACACGGGCGCGACCACGCCCATCCGGCCCCCGGCGAGGCCGCGGTAGAGAAACGCCGTACCAGCACCGGAGCCGATACCGGCCAGGAGTCCCCACAGCACATCCTCGGTGCGTGGATGCCCCGGGACCACGAACGCCAGGACCAGGACGCTGACGAAGGCGCCGGCACAGGCCAGCAGCGCGACCGGCCACACCGACGTACGGCGGGAGGCGAGGCCGCCGATGAAGTCCGAGACGCCGTAGGCCACCGCGCCGAGCAGGGCGAGGGCGACAGCGGTCATGTGACCACGAGACCGGTGATCCACACGGCGGTGGCGAGCAGCGCGGCCGCGAGCTCGATCAGGATGCTGGTCCCGACGGCCCGCAGTGCTTCGCGCGTCGACGGCCAGGCTCCGGCCGGACCGACCCGGACCCGCTCGGCCAGGTAGATGCCGATCGGGAAGCCGACCACCGCGCCGACCACCGGGATCACGAAGAACCCGACCACCGCGCCGGCACCGCCCGCGACCAGGGTGCTGGTCGGGACCGCCGCCCGCAGCCGACGGCCGGGCACGGCGTACTTGACCACCGCCCCGACCACCAGGCAGGCCGTGGCCACCGCGAACACGGTCCAGGCCGCCGCCGAGCCGTCCTCGGCGGCCCAGAGCAGGATCCCGGCGAGCACCAGGATCGTGCCCGGGAGGACCGGGACCACGACGCCGAACAGGCCGACCACGACGAGGAACCCGCAGACGACGTCGGTGCCGGTCATGCGGGGAAGCCTCCCACAGCGCACCCCCGAACGACCGAGACCCCGGACCGTGACGGTCCGGGGTCTCGGTTGGGGCTCAGGGAGCCTCGGGTCAGTGTTCGCCGGGGGGTGCGATGGCGGGCGTCTCGCGGAGCTTGTCGGTCTCATCGACCAGCTTGGCGGCGAT
>DAINSL010000033.1:5661-27236 GCA_036741335.1 Nocardioides sp.
CGGCGGCGGCGATCTCGCGGAGCTTGTCTCCGTGCTCGCGGGCGTGGTGAGCACAGAAGTGCAGCTCGCCGCCGGACTGGAGCTCGACCTTCAGGTAGGCCTGCGCTCCGCAACGGTCGCACCGGTCCGCAGCACTCAGCTGTGCGGAGCTCGTGGCAACTGCAGTGGTCACATCGGCCTCATTTCATCTGTTCCGGTGTCATCTCCAACGTAGCGAGGGGGTGGGAACATTCCCTTGGTGACCCCCCGGTCGCGACGCGTCTCCCGACACCCGAATCCAATCACGGTCATCGTTCCCAGGAACGGCATCATCCATGCCTTGGGAAGTGCTGCTCGTCGGAATGAGTTCTCTCCTGCTGAGTGTGACGCTTGGTGGGCCGGTCCGGTTCATTTCGGCCGAATCCAGCCCGGAAACTTGTCCGGTTCGTGATCTGCCCCACGGTATCCCCGAGGTCCCTCCACCGGGCGCAGCGTGCCTTCGTAGGTCCTCGGCGTGTCGCCGGTAGTCTCGAACCGAGGGATCCGCACGACCACCGGTTCGACCCAGGAGCACCGAGATCGCCGACAACACCTACAACGCGGCACACCTTCTCGTCCTCGAGGGGCTGGAGGCGGTCCGCAAGCGCCCGGGGATGTACATCGGCTCCACCGACACCCGCGGTCTCATGCACTGCCTGTGGGAGATCATCGACAACGGCGTGGACGAAGCACTCGCCGGTGCCTGCGACCTGATCGAGGTCACCCTCCATCCCGACGGGTCGGCCGAGGTGCACGACCAGGGTCGCGGCATCCCGGTCGACAAGGAGCCGAAGACCGGCCTGCCCGGCGTCGAGGTCGTCTTCACCAAGCTGCATGCGGGCGGCAAGTTCGGCGGTTCGTCGTACGTCGCCACGGGCGGCCTGCACGGCGTGGGCGCCTCGGTGGTCAACGCGCTCTCCGCGCGCCTCGACGTCGACGTCGACCGCTCGCCTGCCCAGCAGGGGATGAGCTTCCGCCGTGGCGTACCCGGTGTGTTCTCCGGCGCGGGGCCGGACGCGTCGTTCCAGGAGAAGTCCGGGCTCACCCGCAAGGGCGGCCGGGTCGCGAAGGCGAAGACCGGCACCTACGTCCGCTTCTGGCCGGACCGGCAGATCTTCACCAAGGACGCGACGTTCGAGTTCGAGGGCCTGCTCGGTCGCGCGCGGCAGACGTCGTTCATCGTGCCGGGCCTCGAGCTGGTGATCCGCGACCTGCGGGGCGACACCCCGGTGGAGGAGAAGTTCCGCCACGACGGCGGCATCGCCGAGTTCACCGAGTACCTCTCCCACGACCAGCCGGTCACCGACGTCCTGCGGCTCCGAGGCGTCGACACGTTCACCGAGACCGTCCCGCTGCTCGACGACAAGGGGCACATGACCCCGCAGGAGGTCGAGCGCGAGCTCACCGTCGACATCGCCGTCCGCTGGGGCACCACCTACGACTCCGAGCTGCGCTCCTTCGTCAACGTGATCGCCACGCCCAAGGGCGGCACCCATGTCAGCGGCTTCGAGAGTGCGATCACCAAGACGTTCAACGACGTGATGCGGGCGACCAAGGCGCTCAAGGTCGGCGACGCCGACGTGATCAAGGACGACGTGCTCGAGGGCATGACCGCGGTGGTCACGGTGCGGCTGGCAGAGCCGCAGTTCGAGGGGCAGACCAAGGAGATCCTGGGCACGCCGGCGGTGCGGCCCTCCGTACGCCGGGTGGTGTCGGCGGAGCTGAAGAAGTTCCTGACGTCGACCAAGCGGGCCGAGAAGGCCCAGGCCAAGCTGCTGATGGAGAAGGTCGTCGGTGCGTCGAAGACGCGGCTGGCCGCCCGGCAGCAACGCGACACGCAGCGCCGCAAGAACGCTCTGGAGTCCTCGGCCCTTCCCGCGAAGCTGGCCGACTGCCGGGCCACCGACAACGACCGCACCGAGCTGTTCATCGTCGAGGGCGACTCGGCTCTGGGCACCGCCAAGCTCGCGCGCAACTCGGAGTTCCAGGCGCTGCTGCCGATCCGCGGCAAGATCCTCAACGTCCAGAAGGCGTCGGTCGGCGACATGCTCAACAACGCCGAGTGCGCCTCGATCATCCAGGTCGTCGGCGCCGGCTCGGGCCGCACCTTCGAGCTGGAGGCACGACGTTACGGCCGGATCATCTTCATGGCCGACGCGGACTCCGACGGCGCGCACATCCGCTGCCTGCTGGCCACGCTGTTCTTCAAGTACATGCCCGACCTGATCACGTCGGGTCGCGTCTACTCCGCGGTGCCGCCGCTGCACCGGATCGAGCTGACCAGCCCGAAGAAGGGCACGGACAAGTACCTCTACACCTACTCCGACGCCGAGCTGCAGCGCCGGCTCGCGGAGCTGGCGAAGAAGGGTCAACGCTGGAAGGACCCCGTCCAGCGCTACAAGGGCCTCGGCGAGATGGACGCCAACCAGCTGGCCGAGACCACCATGGACCCGCGTCACCGCACCCTGCGCCGGATCACCGTCGACGACGCCGTGGTCGCCGCCGAGGTCTTCGAGCTGCTGATGGGCTCCGACGTCGCGCCGCGCAAGGAGTTCCTGGTCCAGGGTGCCTACGACGTCGACGTCGAGGCCCTGGACGCCTGATGCCCGCACGCGCGCTCGGCGGCGGCCACCAGAGGTGGGACGTCGGCCCCTCCTTCCCAGTGCCGGGGTAATGAGTGCGGCAGGGTCGCCGCAGCTACCCGCTGCGGTGCACAATCAACGCCACTCACCCCTCGAGGAGGCTCGGCATGGACTTGTTGGAGCGGATCGGCTGGTATCTCGGCCTGAGCGGCGTGGGCACCATCATCGCCGCGGGTCTCTGTCAGATGACCGGCACCTCCGCGCTCACCAGTGGAGGCGACTCGGTCAACACGCACACCCCGGCCACGTGGGTGCTGGCGACGATGGGTCTGGTGTTGGTGACCAACTCGCTGGGGCTCCTGGGGTACGCCAACGCGCGCGAACGTGGCCCGGAAGCCGAGCGGTCGCCGAACTCGCCGAGGTGACGTCGTACGACATGGTCACGCACGTCAACGAGGCCGACACGCAGGAGTTCTGGAAGGCCTACGACGCGGTCTTCGGTGATGAAGCGGACATCCACGCCTGGCGCACCAGGACGTGGGATCTGCATGTCGCACGGGACGGCTTCCGGCTGGCCCGGGCTTACGACGACGAGCGCCTGGTCGGGTTCGCATACGGCTACACCGGCGAGTTCGGCCAGTGGTGGACGGACCAGGCGGCGCAGGTGCTGGCGCCCGAGGTCGTGGCCGAGTGGCTCGGCGGCCACTTCGACCTGGTGAGCCTCGGCGTCCTCGAGGAGGCGCGTCACCGCGGAGTGGGCGGGGCCCTGCTGCAAGAGGTCACCCGCGACCTTCCGAACCCACGCTGGACCCTGACGACGACCGCGGACGCCGACGACCCGGCCCGTCACCTCTACGCCAGGGAAGGCTGGCAGATGATCGGGCCGGGTCTGCGCGACGGCCAGGTGATCATGGGCAGGCGTAGGGCCTGACCTCGACCCCGTCGGGTCCCCCCGTGAGTCGACGCGCTAGATCCCCGCGGGGCAGTGCACCGTCGGGTTCCACATCGTGAACTCCCCGGCGGGGTTCTGGTGCCAGACCCACGCGTGCAGCGAGAAGTACGCCGGCAGACCGAAGCGGTTGCCGGCCGGAGTGAGGTTGAACCGGTGGCCGAACAGCTCGGGCCGGGGCGCGGTCGCGCCATGGGCGGCCCTCCAGTCCTTGCGGAGCACGAGGTACTCCAGCGCCGACAGCTTGAGGTGACCGTTGGTCGTGAAGCGGTACACGAGCGCCTCGGGGTGCCGAAGCTGGATCTTGGAGTCGACCAGGGAGCCGTTCGCATAGTGCACGCCCATGCCGCCCATCCCCTTCATGGCGATGCAGGCGATCCCCGCGGCGTCCTTGAGCAGGCCGTAGCCGGCCTTCTTGGCCGCGGCCGGGTGGGTGAAGGCGCTGGTCGCGGCTCGGGCGGCTGACACCTGGCTCGCAGTTCCGGCCGTGGCCGGAGCGGTGAACGGCATCAGCAGGCCGACCAGGGTCAACGCGGCGCCGATGATGGTGCTGCGCGTCCTCATCACGACCCCTCCTTGACCGCGTGGACCTCGTCCGCGACGAGACCATGGGCCTCACGGTGCACGGTGTTGGCGGCGTCCGGCGACGGCGCCTCGACGAGGCAGAAGATGGTGCTGTTGGCCTCGTCGACCCAGTAGCGCTGGTAGTTCACGTCGTACTTGTCCTGCACCTGCAGGTCGGCCATGTGGGCCTTGGCCACGTCGTCGGCGGACACGGGTCCGTCGAGGTGGTGGACGTCCATGTAGAGCGGCATCGGATGTCTCCTTCGTTGATGGTCGTTTCAGACGTCATCACCGTAGGAATCTGTCGGGCCTTCCCTCATCGGGAGAGTTGCCCAGGTTCGCGCTCGTCACTACCTAGGTTGTGGCCGGGACCAGGCCCAGCTTCCGGGCGCGCGCGGCGGCCGCGCCGCGCGAGCTCACACCAAGCTTGGACAACACCGCCGAGACGTGGTGGTCGACCGTCCGCGTCGAGACGACCAGCCGCCCCGCGATCTCCTCGTTGCTCAGGCCGTCGCAGACCAGCGAGAGCACCTCGTCCTCACGACGGGTCAGGCCGACCGGGTGCTCCCGAGTCGTCGCCCGCGCGCCGGTGGGCACGGCCCGGTGGCCCAGATCCTTCATCCGCTGGCGGGTACGGCGTACCGCGGCGTCGGCGCCGAGCCCCTCGAACCGGAACAGGGCCTCACGGAGATCGTCCTCGCAGTCGGAGTCCAGCAGTGTCATCGCCGCCTCGAAGCCGCAACCGACCCGGTCCCACAGGGCCGCCGCACCGGCGAGATCACCGGAGAGCCAGGTGGCCCAGGGCTCGGGGGGCGGCGAGATGGAACGCGCCTTGCCCTGGAGCCGCTTCTCCCAGACGGCGAGCTTCGCGTCCTCGTTGTACTCCATGAACGAGATCGCCTCCCGCACCGGCTGCAGGTCCGCCCACGCGGCCGCGTCGTCGCCCTCGAGCCAGTGGGCCTCCGCCCGGGCCAACCGAGTCAGGGCGATCCACTCCGCCTCGTCCACGCCGTCCGCGGCCTCGACTGCCGGATCGAGCAGAGCGAAGGCTCCGGGGAGCCCCCGACGCGCCCGAATGAGCCCGAGGGTGAACTGGGAGGTGAGCAGGTTGATCGGGCTCGCCTCCGTGGCCAGGACCTGCTCGGCGAGAGCGGCCGCCTCGTCCCACTGGCCCAGGTCGAGCAGGGCGATCGCGCGGTGCCCGCGCAGGCAGGTGCCGTACGTCGGGATGTCGTGCTCGTCGCAGTAGGCAACCCCGTCACGCCAGAAGCGCTCACCCTCAGCGAAGCGGTACTGGGCGATGTAGAAGGTGTAGGCGTTGGCGTACGCACGGCCGACCTGGCCCTCGGCCTTGCCCTCGAGGGCGATGCGCAGGGCATCGTGCATCAGCGGCGGCCAATCGTCACGACGGATGAACGCACCGAACGCGACGTTGTTGATGACGTCGCTGCGCACGGCCGGCTCCGCCATCTCCTCGGCCATGCGCTGGGCCGCCTCGAGCATCCGGTGCGCGGCACCCGGGTCGGTGCGCCAGATCTGGAAGGCCTGTTGGGAGTAGATCCGGGCCAGCTCTGGGTCGGCGCCCAGCGGCTCGAGAAGCTCGATGGCCTTCTCACCCGCGGCAACCGACTCCGCGCCGCGGCAGAGGCGCCACATCACCGAGCAGAGCTTGCGATAGCCGTAGCCCTCGCGCCGTCGGTCGCCGAGCGAATGCCACAGCTCGATGGCGAGCTCACGCGCCTCCGCGGCCTGGGGCCAGCGGTCGACCAGGGCCAGCTGGTCGGCATACTCGTCGTACAGCTCGGCCAGGAACCCCGGATCGTCAGCCGGCGGGAACCGCAGGGCGCGCTCGTACTGCGCGGCGGCCTCGCGGAAGGCCCCCAGCGCTGCGGCCTGTCGGGCCGCCGGCGGCGCGTAGCGGGCCACCAGCTCGGCATCGCCCGCGCCCTCGGCGTGGTAGGCGAGCCGGGCGTCATCGTCGTCGCACTCACGGGCGACCAGGGCCTCCAGGAGGGAACGGTGACCGTGGACTCGCCGGTGCTGCGGCACCGAGGACTCCACGGCCCGGCGCGAGAGCTCGTGCCGGAACCGCAGCTCGTCCACTTCGGCGGCCAGCAGGCCGGCGGACACGAGCTCGTCGAGCCTGTCGAGGCCGGTGCCGGCGGCCCTGCTAACGAGCTCGGCGTCGACCCGGTATCCGTCGAGGGAGGCAACCTCGAGCGCCTGCCTCGCCTCGTCGCCCAGCCGGGCCACGCGCGAGAGCACCGCGTCGCGGGCGGAGGCCGGGATCCCCTCCCCTCCGTATCCGAGCACCTCGACCAGGAAGAACGGGTTGCCGGCGGTGAGCCGGTGCAGCTCGTCTGGGAGGTAGGCCGTCCCGGCCGCCAGCTGGCGTACCCCCGCGACCGACAAAGGCGGCAGGTCGATCCGGCGCGTGCTGCGCTGCCCGGCCAGCTCACCGAGGGCCACACGCAGCGCGTCGGTGGGGGCCAGTGCGTCGTCGCGGAACGTCACCACGAGCAGGACCGGCACGCCGCGGAGGCGCTTGCCGAGCAGCCGCAGCAGGTCGAGCGTGGCCTCGTCGGCCCACTGCACGTCCTCCACGACCAGCACCGTGAGCTGCTCCGTGTCGGCCACCATCCGCAGGACTGCGTCGAAGACGTCATCGCGGGCAGCGCCACCACGGACGGTCTCCAGCAGGTCGCCCCCGACCGCGCGGGCGATGTCGCGGATGGGCGCCAGCGGCCGCGGTGTGAACAGGCCGTCGCAGGCACCCCAGAGCCAGGTGGCACCGGCGAGCTCGCGCTGGAGCTCCTCGACCAGGGTTGACTTGCCGACTCCCGCCTCGCCGGAGACCAGCACCAGACGTCCGTCGCGAGCGCGCGCCTCATCGGCGTACTGGTGGAGCGAGGCCAGCTGGGTCCCCCGTTCAAGCAGCTGCACGGGGTCAAGTGTGCGCCGCGTGCGGGGCCACAGTCCATGCTGTTCGGCTGACGAACCTCGCGCCGAGATCAGGTGTGCCGGGTGACCCGGCCCGTGTCCACGTCGTAGAGGAACCCCCCGACCCGCACCGATGTGGGGATCAGTGGGTGCGAGCGCACCTTGTTGACGTCATCGGTCAGCGTGCCGAGCTGGTCGTCGACCACGTGGAACGGGTGCCAGCTCGCGTCCATGCCGGCCGATTTCGACACCCGTGCGTGCAGCTCCGCCTCGGACGAGGTCGCCATCGCGCACCGGGTGTGGGGGATCACGAGGATCCGGTCGACGCCGAGCAGGTGGACGCCGAGGACCAGGGCCTCCAGCGCCTCGGGGGTGACGCGCCCACCGGGGTTGCGGAAGATCTTCGCGTCCCCGTGCCCGAGCCCGAGCATCCGCAGTGGGTCGATCCGCGAGTCCATGCAGGTCACGATCGCGACGCCGGCATGGGCGACGCCGTCGAAGTCGCCCTCGTCGAAGGACTCGGCGTACGCCGCGTTGGCCGCGATCAGGTCGTCGAAGTCCCTCGAGTGATCGCCCACGGATGGGAGGGTAGCGCCCGCGTCGGCGAGCCGCGGAACAGTGTCAGGGCGAGCCCGCCCGCGATGACGGCACAGACCGCGGCCCCCGCGAAGACCGTGTGCTCCTGGGCGATCCCGGCGTGGCGGAGCAGGTTGTCGAACGCGTCGCACCGGCTGGTGAGGCCACCGCACACCTGCATGGGCGGGGGCATGTCGCTGGTCTCGGCGTAGTAGCGCCGCAGGCCGATGGTGGTGAGCGCGGAGATGCCGACCAGCATCCCCACCATCCGCGACACCACCACCCCGGCACTCGCCAGGCCGTGGACCTCGCCGTCGGTGGACGCGAGGAGGGCGGCGTTGACCGGGGCCAGGGCCAGGCCGAAGCCGAGACCTCCGACGACGAGCGACACGTTGGCCGGCCAGCCCGACAGTGTGGTCAGGCCCCAACCGGTCATCAGCACGAAACCGACTGCGGCCAGCATCATCCCCACCGCCGCGACGACGCCGGCGGGCACGGTGCGGGTGAGGTAGCCACCGACGACCGCGCCGACCGGGATCGCGACCAGGAACCGCACGAGGACCAGCGCGGCGAGCAGCTGCGAGTCGGGATAGACCGTGGTCCGCGCAAAGATCGGGATGTCGATCAGCGCCGCGATCAGGGCGGCGCCGATGAAGAAGCTGACCAGCAGCGCGCCCCAGGCCGGCGTACGACGAAGGGCACCGCGCGGCACGAGCGGGGACTCCTCCGTGCGCAGGTGCCAGACCAGGACGCAGGTCGCGACGACGGCGCCGAGGAGATACCACCACCCCTGTGGTGCGAACACCTCGACCTTCGGGTCCGCGGTCGAGAACGCCAGGATCACCCCGGCCAGGGCCGCGGCCAGGAACAGCGCGCCGGGCAGGTCGGCCTCGCGCACGGTGCGCCACCAGCCGGGCAGGTCGACCAGCGGGCGGCGGGCGGTCCAGCAACGCACGCCGAAGAGCAGCGCGGCCACGACGGCCACGATGCCGACCGGCGTTGGCCAGCGGCCGGAGCCGACGACCGGGATGAACAGCTGCCCCCAGGTCACGTCACTGACCAGTGAGCTCGGCTGCAGGAACACGAGTGCGCCGGCCGCAAGCGTGACCAGCAGGAACAGGATGCCGGCCCAGTCGACCGTGCCGAGGCCAGTGCGGGTGGCGGTGAGCCCCACCTCCTGCCCCCGCGTGGTACGGCGGATCGCCGCGGCCAGGACGAGCCCGACGACCAGGTTGATCGCGAAGATCACCTGCCACTCGGAGACGGCGAGCACCACGGCGCCGTACAACGGCCCGATCACGCTGCCCACCTCCTGGACCGCCGAGACCACGCCGAGCGGCACGCCGCGCCGGTCGACGGGGTAGAGGTCCGCCACCAGCGCGAGCGTGGCGGGCACCAGCCCGCCGCCGCCGACACCCTGCAGGAAACGGCCCGTCACCAGGGTCGGGAGGTCGTAGGCGAGGGTGGTGACCACGGAGCCGACCGCGAAGAGGAGGAGGGCGGCGACAAGCACCGGCACCCGTCCGCGCAGGTCGGCGATCCGTCCGATCAGGGGCAGCATCGCGACGTACCCGAGCAGGAAGCCCGACACGATCGGAGCCCCGCGCTGGAGCTCGTCGATCGGGATCCCGACGGTCGCCATCATGTCGGGCAGGGCCAGCACCACCACGTAGGTGTCGGCAGCCGCGAATGCCACGGCCACCGCGGCGAGGGCCAGCAGCAGCCGCGGACCGGTGGTCATGGAGCAGTGATGTCCGTGCTGGTGCCGTAGTCGTCGAGGACCAGCGTGTAGGTCATCGAGGGCTTGCCGCCGTAGAAGACGCCGGTCAGGCTGGCCTGCCGCAGCTCGCCGTTGTCGGCGATGGCGTACGTCGCCGCGAAGCTGCCGCTGGCGCCGGGGATGAGGTGGCCGACGGCCGTGGACGGCACGGTGCCGGTGTAGGTGGACAGCACCTCCTTGTTGTCGGTGCCCCCGCGGATCTGGTCGCCGGCCTTGAGACCGGTGGTGGCGGCGAGGATGGCCGGGATGCCCTGGTCGGAGCTGATCAGCAGTCCGGGGTCGGGCGCGCCGTAGTCGGCCGGGTTGACCTCGGACCAGCCGGGCGTGAGCGGGATCTGGGCGTAGACCGTCCCCCCGACGGACTTCACCGGCACCGGGAAGGAGCCGGCCGAGATCACCACGGTGAGCGAGCCGTCGAAGGCGGGTGCGTCCGTGACCGTCCCGGAGGCGCCCTGGACGCCCTGGACCCCGCTGGGCAGGTCGCTGGTGGACAGCTTCAGCGAGACGCCGGAGGTGTCGGCGAGCTTCTGCTCGGCGGTCTTCACGACGGTGGTCGGGTCTCCCTGGGCTGCGCCCGAGCCGCCTCCGCACGCGGCCAGGGCGACGGTCAGCGTCAGCAGGACCGGAAGGAGGAGCGGCAGGCCGAGGGCGCGACGCGGCGACATGGGGTCACCCTTTCACAGCCGGGTCTCACAGCTGGGTCTCACAGCTGGGCCTGGGCGGGCCCTGCGCAGGCCACGATCGGCTGGGAGCCGGGTGTGCCCGACCCGTCGCGCCGGCCGGTGGCCTCCGGGAGGTCGACGGGGGAGCCGCTGGCGGCCGCGGCACGGGCCGGTGCGGCGCCGGCCCAGGCGAAGATCAGGGCGTCCTCGCCCTTGAGGAACCGGTGGCAGCGCACGCCGCCGGTCGCGCGTCCCTTCGGGGGGTACTCGGTGAACGGTGTGACCTTGACTGCTCCGGGTTCGGTGCCGGGGAGCGCGGTCGACGAGCCACTGGCGGTGACTACCACCGACGTCGCGGGGTCCAACGCCCCGAACCACACGACGTGCTCGCCCATGGCGAGCTTGATGCCTGCCATGCCGCCGCCGCTGCGACCCTGCGGACGCACGCCCGAGGCGTCGAAGTGGAGCAGCTGGGCGTCGGAGCTGACGAAGCACAGCTCCTCCTGGCCGGTGTGCAGCTCGACCGCGCCGACCACCTCGTCGTCGTCCTTGAGCCCGATCACGTCCCACTCGTCCTTGCCGAGGACCTCCGGGTTGACCCTCTTCACGACGCCCAGCCTGGTGCCGAGCGCGAGGCCGGGGCCGTCGGTGCGCAGCTCGCACAGCGCGAGCACGCGCTCGCCCGGCTGAAGCGACCGCACCAGGTCGAACGGAAGGCCGCCCTGGAGGTGGGGGTGGTTGGCGGACGGCGGCAGGGTGGGGAGGTCCAGCACGTTGAGGCGCACGACGCGGCCGCGGGAGGTCAGCGCGCCGATCTCGGCGCGCGCGGTGGTGCGGACCGCGGAGACGACCACGT
Source organism: Nocardioides sp. (assembly GCA_036741335.1). Taxonomy (GTDB): domain Bacteria; phylum Actinomycetota; class Actinomycetes; order Propionibacteriales; family Nocardioidaceae; genus Nocardioides. The sequence continues at coordinate 16,589 of DAINSL010000033.1, forward strand.
CGTGGTTGGCCCGGCCGCCGTCGTTGTTGGGCACCTCGTCCGACGACGAGCGCGCGAGCAGCCCGGCGGAGGACAGGTAGGCGAAGCACGGGTCGTCCGCGACCTCGAGGGTCACCGCGGCCGCGGTGACGGCGACGCCCGCCGACTCGAGCAGGACGGTGCGTCGCGGCGTGCCGAAGGTCTTGGCGACCTCGGCGAGCTCGTCGGAGACGACCTTCCGGAGCAGGTGGTCGTCGGCGAGGATCGCGTCGAGCGCCTCGATCGTGCGCTCGAGCTCGGACTTCTCCTTGTCGAGCTCCAGCTTGGAGAACCTCGTCAACCTGCGCAGGGGCATGTCGAGGATGTAGTCGACCTGGATCTCGGTCAGGTCGAACACGCCGATCAGGCGCTCCTTGGCCTCCGCCGCGTTGTCCGAGGACCGGATCAGCTGGATCACCTCGTCGATGTCGAGGATGGCGACCAGCAGGCCTTCGACCAGGTGGAGACGGTCCGCGGCCCTGGTGCGGCGGTACGTCGAGCGCCGGCGTACGACGTCGAAGCGGTGGCCGAGGAACACCTCGAGCATGTCCTTCAACCCCAGGGTGCGCGGCTGACCGTCGACCAGTGCGACCGCGTTGATGCCGAACGTGTCCTCCATCGGGGTCTGCTTGTACAGCTGCTCGAGCAGCGCCTCCGGGACGAAACCGTTCTTCACCTCGATCACCAGGCGCAGCCCGTGCACGCGGTCGGTCAGGTCCTTGATGTCGGCGATGCCCTGGAGCTTCTTGGCCTGCACCAGGGACTTGATCCGCTCGGAGACCCTTTCGGTGCCCACGCCGTAGGGCAGCTCGGTGACCACGATGCCCTTGCGTCGCCCGATCGTCTCGATCCGGGCGGTCGCGCGCATCCGGAACGTGCCGCGGCCCGTCTCGTAGGCGTCGCGGACGCCGTCGAGGCCGACGATCATGCCGCCGGTCGGCAGGTCGGGGCCGGGCACGAACCGCATCACGTCGCCGAGCGACGCCTGGGGGTGCGTGACCAGGTGGCGCAGCGCCTGGACGACCTCGACCAGGTTGTGCGGCGGGATGTTGGTGGCCATGCCGACCGCGATGCCGGTCGTGCCGTTGACGACGAGGTGGGGGATCGCGGCCGGCAGCACGCTCGGCTCGAGCTCGCGACTGTCGTAGTTGGGCCGGAAGTCGACGGTGTCCTCGTCGATCGAGGCCGTCATCGCGACGGCAGGTGGCGCCATCCGGCACTCGGTATAACGCATCGCCGCCGGGGAGTCGTCCGGAGATCCAAAATTGCCGTGCCCGTCGATCATCGGCAGCCGCATCGACCACGGCTGGCTCTGCCGGACCAGGGCGTCGTAGATCGCGCCGTCGCCGTGGGGGTGTAGCCGGCCCATCACCTCGCCGACCACCCGCGCGCTCTTCACGTGGCCGCGGTCGGGGCGCAGCCCCATGTCGTTCATCGTGTAGAGGATCCGGCGCTGCACCGGCTTGAGGCCGTCGCGAGCGTCGGGCAGTGCCCGGGAGTAGATGACGGAGTAGGCGTACTCCAGGAACGAGGCGCGCATCTCCTCGCCGACGTCGATGTCGAGGATGTGCTCCTCGAAGTCGTCGGGCAATGGTTGCTCAGCCCTGCTTCCTTTCCGTGCCATGGAGGCATTCTCCCCGGTGGCACCGACCACGCGTCGCGGGGCACGCCGGAGCAGACCGCCGTGGTGGAGGGCGAGCGGGTGCTGCACCTGCGTTACCGCTTGCGCACCTGGCGGGGCCCGCCCTTCGGCAACCTCCCGGAAACGAGCGACCGGTAGATTTCGGCCGTGACCGCCGCCGAGACCGACGTGCACGTCGCCCCCCGCCACTGGGAGGCAGACGTCCTGCTGCGCGACGGGCGTACGGCGCACATACGGCCGATCCGGCCCGACGACGCCGACCTGCTGGTCGACTTCTACGACCGCGTGTCCGACCAGTCGAAGTACTACCGCTTCTTCTCGGCGATGCCGCACCTCTCCGATCGTGACGTCGCGAGGTTCACCCAGGTCGACCACGTGCGACGCGTCGCCTTCGTGATGCTGCTGTCGGAGCGGATCATCGCGCTCGGCAGCTACGAGGGCCAGCCGCCGCCCGAGGACTCCGAGGACGAGTCCGGACCCGACGCGGCCGAGGTCGCCTTCCTCGTCGAGGACGCCCAGCAGGGCCGCGGTATCGGACAGCTGCTGCTCGAGCACCTCGCCCAGGCCGGTCGCGAGCGGGGCATCGACCGGTTCCTGGCCGAGGTGCTGCCCGACAACCAGCGGATGATCCAGACCTTTCGCGACGCGGGCTATCGGCTGATCAGCGGCTTCGAGGACGGCGTGATCACGCTGGAGTTCCCGATCGAGTCCACCGACACCGCGATCGGGGTGATGTCGAGCCGCGAACACCGGGCCGAGGCGGCCTCCATCGAGAAGTTCTTCAACCCTGGCTCGGTCGCGGTGATCGGCGCCTCGCGCCGGCAGGACACCGTGGGCCAGGCGCTGGTCCGCAACCTGGTGCTCGGTGACTACACGGGGCGGGTGTACGTCGTGAACTCGTCGGCCAAGGCCGTGTCCGGCCTGCCGGCGTACGCGACGGTCGGTGAGATCCCCGGCGATGTGGACGTCGCCATCGTGGCCGTACCGGCCGACGCGGTGCAGGACATCGTGCTCGACTGCGCCGCGAAGGGCGTGCACGGGCTCATCGTGATCTCGTCCGGGTTCGCCGAGACCGGCGAGGAGGGTCGGCAGCGGCAACGCCGGCTGGTCGGGCTGTCCCGCTCGTACGGGTTGCGCCTGATCGGCCCCAACTGCCTCGGCATCATCAACACCGACCCACGGGTCAACCTCAACGCCTCGCTGTCGTCGCTCAAGCCGGCCCGCGGCCGGGCCGGCTTCTTCTGCCAGTCCGGCGCTCTGGGCTCGGCGATCCTGGAGAAGGTCAACAACCGCGGCCTGGGACTCTCCACGTTCGTGAGTGCGGGCAACCGTGCCGACGTGTCCGGCAACGACCTGCTGCAGTACTGGGAGGAGGACGACTCCACCGAGGTCGTCCTGCTCTACCTCGAGTCGATCGGCAACCCGCGCAAGTTCAGCCGGATCGCGCGCCGGGTCTCGCTGCGCAAGCCGATCATCGCGGTGCGCTCGGGTCGCACCACCCAGGGCATCCCGATGGGCCACACCGTGCGCAAGATCGGCGCGCCGCCGCAGGCGGTGGACGCGATGTTCCGCCAGGCGGGGGTGATCCAGGTGGACACGCTCGACGAGATGTTCGACGTCGCCCAGCTCCTGGCGCACCAGCCGCTGCCTCGCGGGCGGCGCGTCGCCGTGGTCGGGAACTCCGACGCCCTCGGGCTGCTCGCGGCCGACGCCGCCTCGGCGGTCGGGCTCGTGGTGAGCCGATCGGTCTCACTCGGCGCCGACGCCACCGGACCCGACTTCGAGGACGCGCTCGACGCCGCCATCGACGACCCCGAGGTCGACTCGGTCGTGGCCGTCTACATCCCGCCGATCGACGTGTCCGGGGTCGAGGTCGCCGACGTGCTGGCCGCGGTGGGGGAGCAGTCCGACAAGCCACTCGTGTCGTCGTTCCTCGGAGCCGAGGGGGTCCCCGAGCTGCTCCGCGTCCCCGATGTCGCCGGCTCCACGGCCGGGCGCGGGTCCGTGCCGTCGTACCCCGCGGTCGAGGCGGCGGTGCGCGCGCTCGCGAGCGTCGTGGAGTACGCCGTGTGGTTGCGCACCCCGAACGGGCCGCCCGTGGTGCCCGACGACATCGACAGCGGCACTGCCCGGGGCCTGGCCCAGCGGCTCCTGATCGACCATCCCGACGGCGTCGAGCTGGAGGCGGACGACCTGACCGCTCTCCTCGCGGCGTACGGCATCCGGCTATGGGAAGGGCGGCCGGTGGCGACGCTGGCGGAGGCGACCAGGGCGGGTCGCGAGCTCGGGTGGGACGTCGTGCTCAAGGCGACCACCGACCGGCTGCGCGAGCGACCCGACCTCGCGCACGTGTGGCGCAACATCGACCGTCCTGCGGAGATGAAGGCCGCCTGGGAGTCGCTGAGCGAGCTGATCGACGACGCCGAGTCGGCCGGCTTCGTGGTGCAGAAGAACGCCCCTCCGGGGGTGCCGGTGAGCATCTTCAGCACCGAGGATCCCCTGTTCGGGCCCGTGGTGTCGTTCGGGATCTCCGGGCCGCTGACCGAGCTGCTGGAGGACCGGTCCTACCGGATCCCGCCGCTCGGTGCCCGCGACCCCGCGGCGATGACACGCGAGATCAAGGCGGCGCCCATGCTGTTCGGCTACCGCGGCTCCGAGGTCGTCGACGTGGTCCCGGTCGAGGACCTGATCCAGCGGGTGGCCCAGCTCCAGCACGACCTGCCGCAGGTCTCGTCCGTCGAGCTGTCCCTGGTCCTGGCCGGAGCCGACACCTGCAACGTGCTCACCGCGCGCGCTCGCGTCGACCCGGTGTCGGACCCGCGGTCCGACTGGTTCGTGCGCCGGATGCCGGCCATCGAGGACACCCTCCCCGGCTGAGTGCCCTACCCGGGCGGTCCACAGCCCATCGACAACGTGCGGGAGCGCCCTCCGGGCGTGACAGACTCGGACCATGCAGACGTTGAAGGAGGCGATCGACCGCACCGGCTACTACCCCGAGGTCGTCGCCGACGGTGTGATGAGTGCGGTCGCGGGTGAGGACGTCGTGTCCTTCTTCGTTCACCACGAGCCGACGTTCGACCGCGACGAAGTACGCCGCCACCTCACCGTCGCCGTGCTCACGCCGACCCGGCTGATCGTGGCCCACACCGACGAGCACGAGGGCGACGACATGCTGCCCGCGCCGTACACCTCGACGTCGACCGAGGCGATCTCGCTGTCGTCGGTGAAGTCGGTGGTGGTGACCCGGATGGTCGCCAACCCGACGGACGGGCCGACACCCCCGGCCGAGGCCGTGCTGACGATCGGCTGGGGCGGGGTCGCGCGCCTCGACCTCGAGCCCGCCGCCTGCGGCGACCCGGAGTGCGAGGCCGACCACGGCTACTCCGGAGTGCTGGCCTCCGACGACTTCTCGATCCGGGTCTCCGCCACGGCCGACGGCCCCGATGCGGTGCCGTCGCTGCTGTCGTTCGCGGAGTCGCTGTCCACCCGCACCCGGTCGTGAACGGCTTCGTCGAACCTGCCTACGGTTCGGGGTCGCTCGCCGACGTGCTGCCCTCGGTGGGTGCGGCCCTCGGCATGGGCGGACCCCGGGTCCTCGACCTGCCCGACGCTGCGGCGTACGTCGTGTTCCTGATCGACGGCCTCGGCTCGGAGCTGCTGGCCAGGCACGCCCACGCCGCGCCGTACCTCTCCTCGCTGCTGACCCCCGACAACATCGGCACGGTCGGCGTCCCCTCCACGACGGCGACCAGCCTGACCTCGCTCGGCACCGGCCTGCCGCCGGGCACGCACGGCGTGGTCGGCTTCACCTCGCGGGTGCCCGGCTCCGACCGGCTCCTGAACGCGCTGTTCTGGGACAAGGACATCGACCCGGTCGAGTGGCAGCCGTACCCGACGGCGTTCACGACCCTTGCGGCGGCCGGCGTGAGCGTGACGACGGTCAACAAGCGCGAGTTCCGCGGTTCGGGCCTGACCCTCGCGGCGCAACGCGGTGGCGAGTATGTCGGTGCGGACCGGATCGGGGAGCGCATCGCCGGCGCCGTCGCGGCCTCGGTCTCGACACCAGCGCTGACCTACATCTACGACGGCGACCTCGACTGGACCGGTCATCGGTACGGCGTCGCGTCGGCGCAGTGGCTCCAGCAGCTCGCCAGCATCGACGCCGAGGCGGAGCAGCTGCGCGAGGCCCTGCCGAGCCCGGTCCGCCTGCTCGTCGTGGCCGACCACGGGATGGTCGACTCACCCGACGACCATCGCGTCGACGTCGACCACGAGCCCGCTCTGCGCGACGGCGTCGTGCTCCTCGGCGGTGAGGCGCGGTTCCGCCACGTCTACTGCGCGGGCGGGGCCGTGGACGACGTCGCCGCCTGCTGGTCGGAGCTGCTCGGCCACCGCGCGCTGGTCCTGACGCGCGAGGCCGCGATCCAGCGAGGCTGGTTCGGCTCTGTGACCCCGGCGGTGCTGCCGCGGCTGGGCGACGTCGTGGTGGCCTGTCGCGACGACTGGGGCATCTTCTCGTCGGTCGACTTCCCCTACGAGCTCAAGCTGGTCGGCCTGCACGGCTCGCTCACGTCCGTCGAGATGTGCATCCCGATCATGGTCGACTGACGGGACATGGAGCTCGTCTACCCGTCCGCGTCCTGGGCCGCCCGCCTGATGTTCGGTGCCCTCGGTCTGGAGATCGTGATCGAGGGCGCAGCACACATTCCGCGCACCGGTCCGGTGGTCCTGGCCAGCAACCATGTGAGCTACCTCGACTTCACCCTGGTCGGACTGGCGGCGCGGCCGCGCCGCGTGCGCTTCCTGACGCGCCACGACGCGTTCGGGCACTGGGCAGCCGGGCCGTTCCTGCGGGCCATGCGGCACGTGCCGGTCGACCGCGAGGTCCCCGCGGCGGCGTACCTCACCTCGCGCCGCCTCCTGGACGCGGGAGAGGCCGTCGGGATCTTCCCCGAGGCCGGGGTCAGCCAGGCGTACGACGTGCGCGAGCTGATGCCTGGCGCCGTCGCCCTCGCCGCCGAGACCGGTGCACCGCCGGTGCCGGTGGCCATCTGGGGACCGCAGCGGATCGCCACCGCCCGGCGACCGCTCGACCTCACGCGCGGGCGCCCGGTGACCATCTCCGTGGGAGAGCCGCTGGCGTTCGCTCGTGGAACCGATGGGGTGGCCGGCACCGTCGCCCTCGGGTTCCGGCTCCAGGACATGGTCGACCGTCTCCAGGCGTTGCCCCGCCACCAGCCCTCTCCCGGCGAGGACGCGCCCTGGCACCCGGCGCGCCTCGGCGGCACCGCGCCCACCCGGGCCGAAGCCGCTCCCCGAGAGTCGTCACCGCACTCGGCGATCCGGTGGTGGGAGCACGCCGAACGGTCGCCCTGAACAGCCCGGTGCCGGGCGATCTCTCCGCGGTTTCTCGGCTGCTGGCAGGACTCAGGCTCCGGTGGCGACCGATCGGGACGGATCCGTGATCCAGCCGCTCCAGCTGCCCGGATAGAGGGCGCCGTCGAGTCCGGCGAGCCGCAGCGCCAGGATCGTCTGGCAGGCGGTGACGCCGGAGCCGCAGTACGCCGCAGCCGGGGCCGCGCCGTCCACGCCGAGCTGGGAGAAACGACGCGCCAAGGCGTCGGGTGAGAGGAAGCGGCCGAGCGCGTCCGTGTTGCCGGTCAGTGGGGCGTTCACGGCACCGGGGATGTGCCCGGCCACCGGGTCGAGCGGCTCCTGCTCGCCGCGGAAACGCTCGGCCGCGCGCACGTCGATCAGCACGCCTTCATGAGCAAGGGCCGCCGCGCGATCGGCATCCACGGTGCGGAGGTGCCCCGGCGTGCCGGTCCAGTCCCCGGACTCGGGGAGGACCGGGTCCGTCGACACCGGTCGACCCGCGTCCACCCACGCGGCCAGACCTCCATCGAGCACCAGGACGTCGTCGTGCCCGTGGTCGCGCAGCAGCCACCAGATCCGCGCGGCCGCGGTGGCGGGCCCGTCGTCGTACACGACGACCCTCGTGCCACGGCGTACGCCGGCTCGACGCATCGCCCCCAGGAATCGCTCCCTGGAAGGCAGCGGGTGCCGGCCACCCGGACCGGGAGGGTCCGCGAGGTCGAGATCCATGTCGACGTACGCCGCGCCGGGGAGGTGACCCGCGTCGTAGCGCTCCCGCCCGGGGCCGCCCGCCGTCGTCAGCCGGGTGTCGAGCAGCACGGCGTCGAGGGCCTCGACGTCGTCGACGGTGACGAGGAGCCCGGGCCGGATCACGAACCGAACGGGAGCGGCTCGGGTGACAGGGCGACCGCCTGGGCGCGGGCGGAGGTGAGGCGGCGGCGGTGGTGCTGCCGGCACAGAACCTCGTAGGCGACCTCGGCCGGAGCACCGCCGGGGGAGTCGACGTCCCCGACCACGATCACCTCGCCCTCGATCACCATGACGCCGTCCTCGGTGCGGGCGTTGTGGGTGGCGCGCTTGCCGCACCAGCACAGCGCCTCGACCTGGAGCACGTTCATCCGGTCCGCCAGCTCGACCAGCCGGGCGCTGCCGGGGAACAGCCGGGTCCGGAAGTCGGTGAGGATGCCGAAGGCGAACACGTCGATCTGGAGCTCGTCGACGACCTTGGCCAGCTGGTCGATCTGACGGGTCGTGTAGAACTGCACCTCGTCACAGATCAGGTAGTCGATCCGGGCGCCGGCGGTGAGCGAGTCCACGACGTACGGCCAGAACTCGAACTGGTCGTCGACCTCGATCGCGTCGTGGGTCAGCCCGAGCCGGCTCGACAGGACCGCCTCGCCGGCCCGGTCATGGGTGGTGAAGATCCGTCCCACGCGCCCACGCGCAGCGTGGTTGTGGTTGGTCTGGAGCGCCAGGGTGCTCTTGCCGGAGTCCATGGTCCCGGTGAAGAAGTGCAGTTCGGCCATCGCGCCGGATTGTGTCACGTCGCGACAGTCGACCTGGTGGCCAGCCGACCCTCGACCCGCACCCCGTGCGCGGGTTAGGTTCGCGGAGCCCCCACTGCCACTGAATCGAGGACCCCGTGCGCGCACGTCTTGCCCTGGCCGGCCTGGCCGCTCTCGCCACCACTGCCGTGCTCACCACCGGCGCGGCCCACGCGGTCGTCTACGGGGCACCGGACGGCAACGCCCACCCTGCGACAGGCGGGTTGGTCGCCGACCAGGCCTACTCCGACGGCACCTGGATCTACTGCTCGGGCTCGCTGATCTCGCCGACGATCTTCCTCACCGCCGCACATTGCGGCGAGGGCGGCGACGGCCGTGTGCGGGTGACCTTCGACCACGCCTACCAGCAGGGCGACAAGGTGTACGCCGGCACCTTCCACGCCGACCCGGCGTACACGGGCGCGGAGAGCGACCCGCACGACATGGCCGTCGTCGTGCTCGTCAAGGCGGTCACGGGGATCACACCGGTCACGCTGCCGAAGGCGAACTCACTGTCCGGCCTGGCCAACAACTCAGCGATCGTCGGCGTCGGGTACGGCGCGTACTCGGTGCCCAACGGCCCCGGCGGGCACCAGTACCTCTACAACGACGAGCGCCTCGCCGCCACGGGGAGCCTGAACACGGTCACCAAGTCCTGGCTGAAGATCTCCGAGAACCCGGCGCATGGCAACGGCGGCGGCTGCTACGGCGACTCCGGCGGCCCGAACTTCCTGGGCGACACCAACGTCGAGGCCGCGACCACGATCACCGGCGACTCGATCTGCCGGTCGACGAACGTGGCCTACCGCCTCGACACCGCCTCGGCACGCGACTTCCTGGGCCACTACGTCACGCTGCCCTGAGACGCGGCGCCACCTCGACGAGGAAAATGTCGAGAGGCTCGGCCTCCCCGTGCTGGCCGAGCCTCTCGAGCCCGGTGACCCTCGAAAAGTTCGACACCACGAAGGTCACCGGAATCGTGACGGTAGGGTGAAGCGGGCACCGTACGTCACCCTTCGCAGGAACTCCGACCGAAGGGCGTGGGCTCACTGGTCGATCCGGACCACGCGACCTGACCGGTCGTCCCTTGTCCATGACGGTCCCCAGGGGCGATTCTCTAGTCACCCCTCCGGCCGACCCCTGCGGCCGGTCCCGGTCGGGCCCCCCGGGCCGGCCCCGGCTCCCCCGGCCGGGGCCCCCGGCCTTTACCAGTGCACGCCCTTGAACACCTTGGCGAGCATGATCTGCTCGGACTCGCGGGTGCCCTGGGAGCCCTCGCCCTTTGCCGCGGCCGAGTCGGGGAACACGTGATAGGCCATGTTCAGCACCCGGAAGGCCAGCTTCGGGGCGACGGTGTGCGCGACGGCGCCGGCGTTGCCCAGCAGGGTGTTGATCTCGTGCGGTCGCTCCACCATGGCCTTGATCACCAGGTCGGCCGCCTGGGCCGGTGAGATGGTCGGGAACTTGTCGTAGATCTTGGTCGGCGCGATCATCGGCGTGCGCACCAGGGGCATGTGGATGCTGGTGAAGGTGATGCCGTCGCCGACCAGCTCGGAAGCGACCACGTTGCTCCAGGCGTCGAGCGCGGCCTTGGAGGCGACGTACGCCGAGAAGCGCGGCGGGTTGGTCTGGACGCCGATCGAGGAGATGTTCACGACGTGGCCGCGGTGGCTCTCCTGCATCTGGGGGATCAGACCCATCACCAGACGGATCGCGCCGAAGTAGTTGAGCTGCATGGTGCGCTCGAAGTCGTGGAAGCGGCCGTGCGAGAGCTTGAGGGACCGGCGGATCGACCGCCCGGCGTTGTTGACCACGAAGTCGACGCTCGGCAGATCGGCCGCGAGCTGGGCGCACAGTGCGTCGATCGCCTCGAGGTCGGACAGGTCGCACGGGTAGACGTGCGCGGTCCCGCCGCGGTTCTCGATGGTGGCGCGGGTGGCCTCGAGCTTGTCCTTGCCGCGGGCCACGAGCACCGGGATGCCGCCGGCCTGGGCGACCTTCAGCGCGGTGACCTGGCCGATGCCGGACGACGCGCCGGTGATCACGACGTACTTGCCGGTCAGCGTCG
>DAINSL010000034.1:0-26856 GCA_036741335.1 Nocardioides sp.
AGGTCGGGCTCACCCCACGCCGCATACGCCCCGTCGGCCGGGCACCGATGGGTCTCGGCCCACTCGGTCGCCGCCACCAACAACGCGATCTCGGCGGCCTTGCGCGGTGGTGGTCATGGGACTACTCAAGCACCGACCACCGACAGTCAGGGGCCTAGATTCCCCTTATCCACAAGGGATTCAGAACTTTTTTGAGTATTTTTTCTCGGACCGCAACCACCAGGGGTAGCCCAGCGCGCCGTACGGGCCAAGCGACCGCGACCAGGTGGCGCAACCCCAGCGAACCGCAACCACCTACCACGTTCGTCTTTGGTCTCGACAATCGCGGCCGACCAGAGAGGATCTCGCGCACTTGGTGCGGGCAATCCTCCTCTGTCCGGCGGACGGCGAGAGGGCGCGTTCAGCGGGTGAGGGCGGTGCGGAGGCGGTCGGGGTCGATCCGCCAGAAGTCGTGCCGGGCACCGTCGACCAACGTCACCGGGACCTCGTCGCCGTAGCGACGCCGCAGGTCCGGGTCGTCGTCCACCGAGATCTCGACGAAGCTCTCACCCAGCTCGGCGCACACCTCGTCGACCACGGTCCGGGCGGCGTCACACAGGTGACAACCGGGCCGGCTGTAGAGCGTGACCCGGGCGACGTCCCCATCAGGGCTCACTCGAGCAGCCCCAGCGAGCGACGTCGCTCCATGCCACGCAGACGGCCCTTCTGCACCTTGCCGGTGACGGTGAGCGGTAGCTCGTCGACCATCTCGACCCGGGAGGGTCGTTTGAAGCGGGCCAGGCGCGCGGCGCAGTGGTCGCGCACGGCGAAGGCGACCTCCTCGGCGCTGGCACCCACGACGGGACAGACGTAGGCGACCACTGCCTCCCCGGTGCTCGCGTCCTCGACGCCGATCACCGCGGCGTCGGCCACCGACGGCACCTCGCGGATGACGTCCTCGACCTCGACCGGGTAGACGTTGAAGCCGGACACGATGACCAGCTCCTTGAGCCGGTCCACAAGGAAGAGGTCACCCGTCACGTCGAGGAACCCCACGTCACCGGTGCCCCACCAGCCCTCCTCGTCGGGGCCCCCCTCGCCATCCGGCCAGTAGCCGCTGAACATGTTGGCGCCGCGGATCCAGATCTCGCCGGGGTCGTCGCCATCGGGCTCGTGACCGAGCTCGTCGACGAGCTTGATGTCGATGCCCGGAAGGGCCGCCCCGACCGAGCCGTTCTGGAGCTCCACGCTGCACAGGGTGCTGGTGACGATCGGCGAGGCCTCGGTGAGGCCGTATCCCTGGTGCACCAGGATCCCGGTGGCGTCGGTGAACCGCTCGATCAGCTCGGTCGACAGCGGCGCCGAGCCGGAGAGCATCAGCCGCACCGGGCCGAGGCGCTCGCGCAGGTGCTCTTCCGGGAGCCAGTAGGCGAAGACCGGCGGAGCCACGGGCACGACGCTGACGGCCTCGTCGTCGATCAGGTCGAGCGTCGCCTGCGGGTCGAAGCGCTCGACCAGGACCAGCTTGGCGCGGTGGCGCAGCACGCTGCCGAGCACCGCGTTGAGGCCGTAGACGTGGAAGAGGGGCAGCACTCCGAGGACCACGTCGTCGCCGTGGATCATCGGCGGATCGACCCGGGCAGCCTGGTCGATGTTGGCGATCAGGGCACGGTGGGTCAGCATCGCCGCCCGCGGGCGGCCGGACGTGCCGCTGGTGTAGAGCAGACAGGCGAGCTTCTCCGGATCGGGCAGCGGCGGCACCGGACGCGGCGCGGCGGATCGCAGGGCGTCGTACGACTGCTCGCCGTCGACCGGTTCCGCGCCGGTCACGAAGATCCGCGGCGCGTAGGCCCGCTCGAGCAGGTCGTCGTCCAGCTCGTCGGTCTCACCCGCCAGGGCCGCGCGTACGACGGACACGGCCTCGCGCACCGACTCGGCCGTCTCCTGGTCGGCGATCACCAGCCGCGCGCCGGAGTCCGCGATCATCCGCGTCAGCTCGTTCACGGTCGCCCGCGGGTTCACCGGTACGGCGACCACCTGTGCCCTCAGCACGCCGAGGTACGCCGTCACGAACTCGATCCGGTTGCCCAGGGCCAGCATCACCCGCTGGCCGGCCACCACGCCTTCGGCCCCGAGCCCGGTCGCCACCCGGGACACCTCGTCCTCCAGGACGGTCCAGGTGACGCTGCGTCCGCCGGACTCCACCACCGCGAGAGCGTCCGGCCGGTCCGCGGCAGCTTCGGCCACGAGCCAGGACACGTCATGGGTGGTGGGCATGGGGGCGATGATCCCACAGCGCCCCGGAGGGCCGGCCTGCTTCCCCGGATAGGCTGCGCCACGTGACTCCCGAGAAGAGCCGCAGACCGCTGAACCTCAAGCAGCGCTCGACTCTCGCCGGCGAGGCGGCCGCCGCGGCCGCCGAGGTGGAGATCGCCCTGGCCACTCCGGCCAACCCCACCGTCGCCGCGTTCTTCGACGTGGACAACACGATGATGCAGGGCGCCAGCATCTTCCACCTGGCCAAGGGCCTCCATCGTCGCGAGTTCTTCACGACCCGCGAGATCCTCTCCGCCGCCTGGAAGCAGGCCTACTTCCGGGTCGTGGGCGTCGAGGACCCCGAGCACGTCGCGGACGCCCGCACATCCGCGCTCTCCTTCATCTCCGGGCACTCCGTCGCGGAGCTCGAGTCCCTGGGCGAGGAGATCTTCGACGAGGCCATGGCCCACCGGATCTGGCCCGGCACCCGCGCGCTGGCGCAGCTGCACCTCGACCAGGGCGAGCGTGTCTGGCTGGTCACCGCGGCGCCCATCGAGATCGCGCAGATCATTGCCCGGCGCCTCGGGCTGACCGGGGCACTCGGCACCGTGGCCGAGCACGTCGATGGTGTCTACACCGGCCGGTTGGTCGGCGACATGCTCCACGGCCCGGCCAAGGCCGAGGCGATCAAGGCGCTCGCCGGCCGCGAGGGACTCGACCTGGCCACGTGCTCGGCGTACTCCGACTCCTACAACGACCTGACCATGCTCTCCCTGGTCGGCGACCCGTGCGCGATCAACCCGGACGCCCGGCTGCGCGCCTACGCCAAGCACCAGGGCTGGCGGATCCGCGACTACCGCACCGGACGCAAGGCCGCCCGGGCCGGGTTGGTGCTCGGTGCCGCGGCCGGGGCCGCGACCGGAGCGGTCGCCGCCGGGATCGCCGTACGCCGACGCCGCTGAGGCGATGTGTAAACGCGTGTGACAGTTTTGCGTCACAGACGGTTCCGTGCCCGAGATGCCCCGCTTACCATGAATGGGCGCCTCTAGAGGCTCGGGAGGGAATGGCCATGACGTGGGACCACCACGACACGGCACGCGGATGGGACGACCTGCGAGCCGCGGTCGTCCGCGCCCTCGGCATCGAGCCCCAGCCCGCGGGTGTGCCCTCCTGGATGTTGCTCAGCGAGGCCGCGGTCGGCGGCGGCCCCCAGCCCGGAGGCGAGTACGATGACTCGGACCAGGCGGCTTCCTCCGAGGACTCCGCGGCCGAGCGCACCCGTCTGATCGCCCTGGTCGAGCTGGCCCGCGGGGGCGACTGCGACGCGTTCGGGATGCTCTACGACCACTACCAGCCGTCGGTCTACCGGTTCGTCTACTACCGGACGCGCTCCAGCTCGCTGGCCGAGGACATCACCTCGGAGACCTTCCTCCGGGCGCTGCGCAGCATGGGCGGCTTCCGCTGGCAGGGCAAGGACTTCGGCGCCTGGCTGATGACCATCGCGCGCAACCTGTGCACCGACCACTTCAAGGCCGGCCGGACCCGCCTGGAGCTCACCACCGAAGACATGGGTGCCCACGACGACGCCACCGAGGGTCCGGAGAACGAGGTGCTGGCCGGGCTGACCAACGAGGTGCTCCTCGACGGTCTGCGCCGGCTCTCCGACGAACAGCGCGACTGCCTGGTCATGCGCTTCCTCCAGGGCCTGAGCATCGCCGAGACCGCAGCCGTCCTCGTGCGCAGCGAGGGCGCGGTCAAACAGCTCCAGCTGCGCGGAGTCCGCAACCTCGCCAAGCTGATCCCGGCGGGCTGGCGCGATGCGTGACCTCCGCGGCTTCCGGCCCGTAACCAGAGTGCGCGACGAATCGTTGATCGGTCCGTGCGGCACTCGCCGCGACGCAGACCATCAGCAAGGACGGGCCACGTGATCACGGGACGGCGCTCCCTGGAGTTCCACGAGCTGGTCGAGGGCGCCCCGACCAGCTCGGCCCGCGCATCGTCGTACGCCGATCTGCTCGAGGTCGTGGGCGGGTTGCGGTCCGTTCCTGCCCCGGTCGCGGACCCGGTGTTCGTGGCGGCACTGCGCGACCGCCTGATCACCGAAGCCGAGACCGTGCTCGCGGCGGCCGCCGCCGGTCGGGCCGACGTCGACCAGCGGCTGCGACTGACGCCGGCGACGCCGGGTGTACGCCATCGCAACCGCCGGCTGGCGGCGGGCCTCAGCGGCGTGGTCCTCGTCGGTGGCACCGCCACGATGGCGCTCGCGGCGCAGTCCGCCCTGCCGGGCGACGGTCTCTACCCACTCAAGCGCGGCATCGAGAGTGCTCACGCCGGCCTCACCTTCGACCGCGCCGGCCGCGGCGAGGTGCTGCTCGACAGCGCCTCGACGCGACTCGGCGAGGCGGCCGAGCTCAGCCGCGCCGACGACGACCCGTCCCGCGTCGACGACGCCCTGAACGCGTTCAGCCAGCAGGCCATCGCCGGGTCCGACCTGCTGGTGCAGGACTACCAGACCTCGGGCGACGAGTCCTCGATGACCACGGTCCGCACCTTCACGGCCTCGAGCATGGCGCAGCTCCGCGACCTGCAGGCGATGGTGCCGCCCGACTCGCTGCCGCAGCTCCTGCAGGCGGCACAGACCCTCGACCAGATCGAGCAGGTCTCCGTACAGACGTGCCCCGCGTGCTCCGGCCCCCTGGTGACCGCCGTACCGACCGTGTTGACCGACGCCACCCGGGCCGCGATCGGGGCCTGGGCGACCACCGGCACCACCTCCGGCCGGCACCACCACGGCACGTCCGGCGGTCCCCGGCTTCCGCATGTCGGTGGCAACCTGCCGCCGGGGAGCGTCACCGACCGGAGTCAGTCCGGCACGAACCTCGAGGTTGTCAGCGCCAAGGACGTCCAGCGCACGATCCACGACCTGACCGGCGGCCTCACCGACGGCAACCACAACGACCTCGGGTCGACGGTCACCGACACCACCAACAACGTGCTCGACGCGGTGGGGCAGGTCGGCAACACGGTGACCGGCGCGGTCGGCGACACCGTCGACGGCCTCGAGAGCGCCCTGCCATCGGACGTGAGGTCCCACCTGCCGACGATTCCCTGACCGGTCAGGGCGTAGCCGTTCGGCGTCTCCCGCTCAGCGCCAGACCGAGGTGCGCTCGCCCAGGAGGGCATACAACGACTGCTGGATGGTCTCCCGGACCTGGTCGGTCACGTTGAAGACCAGCATCGGGTCGTCGGCCGCGCCGGCGTCGTACTCGTCGGTGCGGATGGGCTCCCCGAACGCCAGCAGCCACTTCGAGGGCAGCGGCACCAGGCCGAGCGGGCCGAGCAGCGGGAAGAAGGGCGTGATCGGGACGTAGGGGATCCCGAGGAGCCGGGCCAGCGACGGGATGTTGCCCACGAGCGGGTAGATCTCCTCCGCACCCACCACCGAGAGCGGCACGATGGGTACGCCGGTCCGCAGCGCGGCCGCGACAAATCCTCCCCGGCCGAACCGCTGGAGCTTGTAGCGGTCGTGGAACGGCTTGCCGATCCCCTTGAACCCTTCGGGCCAGACTCCGACGAGCTCGCCGCCGGCCAGCATCCGTTCGGCGTCCTCGTTGCACGCCAGGGTCGCGCCGCCCTTGCGGGCCAGGCTGCTCACCACCGGCATCGCGAAGACGAGGTCGGCCCCCAGCGGGCGCAGGAAGCGACCGGTGTGGTCGTGGATGGAGAGCATGGTCATCAGCCCGTCCATCGGCAGCGTCCCGGAGTGGTTGGACACCACGAGCGCGCCGCCCTCGGTCGGGAGGTTCTCCACCCCGCGGACCTCGACCCGGAACCACTTCTGCGCGATCGGCCGGAGCGTGGCGAGCAGCAGTCGCTCGGCGACCTCGGGGTCGAAGCCGTACTCGTCGACCTCGTAGTCGCCGGTCATCCGCCGGCGCAGGAACGCCAGGAATCGCGCCAGCTGCGGCTCCCAGTCGTCGCCGAGGACCTGGGCACCCGCCGACTGGAGGGCGGCGAGCCACTCGGCCGGCGAGATGCCGGCCAGCGGGGCCCGGTCGGCGGTCGTGACCGGCGGCCGGGTCTTGGTGGCCCCGCGCTGCGCGGAGGCAGTGACGTCGTCCGGCGGCCCGGGCCGCGTCTCGCGGGCGCGGCGCGCGCCCGTCGTACGGCGTGAGGGCGCGGAGGCCCCGGCCAGAGTCCGCGACGCGCGGGAGGGCCGGGCGCTGCCGGAGCCGCGACCCGGTCGCCCGCCGGTGCCGATCGGGATGACCTCGGCGTCACCCACGGCGGGCTCCCTTCGTCGGTGTGGCGGGCGCGGGCAGGCCGGCAGCCAGGCCGTCGACCAGGCCGTCGACCACCCGCTCGACCCGCCCGGGGCCGTGCCCGATGGCCCCCGCGAAGTCGGCGAACGTCTGGGCGGTGCTGAGGTCGGGATGGAACCCGAGCGCGGTGCGCATCCGGCTGGTGTCGATGCCGCGACCGAAGGTCAGGAAGCCCAGCTGCTCGGGCGAGAAGTCGGCCATCCGGGCCGACTTGAGCAGCGCCGCCACGCCACCGACGGCGGGAGCGGGCATGCTCAGCCTCGGCTTGCGCAGGCGGCGGATCGCCTGGGACAGCAGCATCACCCCGTCGCCGGCCACGTTGAACGTGCCGGGCACGTCGGTGTCGACGGCGTGTGTGAGGACCCGCATCAGGTCGGACTCGTGCACGAACTGGAGGCGAGGGTCGAAGCCGAAGACCGTGGGGATCACCGGCAGCCGGAAGTACGACGTCATCGGGCTGGTGACGTGGGGGCCGAGCACGTTGGCCAGCCGGAGCGTGGTCACGCGGACGTCGGGGCGGCGCCGGGCGAACCCGCGCACGTAGCCCTCGATCTCGGCGACGTCCTTGGCGTAGCCGCTGCGCGGCGCGCGGCGCGGCTCCATGTCCTCGGTGAACATCGCCGGGTCGCGGCTGCTGGCGCCGTACACCGTGGAGGTCGACTTCACGATGAGGTGCCGGATGCCGGGAGCCTTCTGGCACGCGGCGAGCAGCTGCATCGTGCCGATGACGTTGAGCTCCTTCATCGTGCCCCGGCCACCGGCGCTGCCGGGCGTGGCGATGACGCTCATGTGGACGACGGTGTCGACGTCCTCCTTGGCGATCACCTTGGCGATCACCGGGTTGCGGATGTCGGCGCGGACGAAGGTCACGTCCCCGATGTCGTCACGCGGGGGTACGGCGTCGACGCCGACCACGCGGTCGACGGTGGGCTCGGCCGCGAGGCGGCGCGCGAATCTCCGACCGAGGTCTCGAGAGACCCCGGTGACCAGCACGACCTTGCCCATGGCGTCAGCCCTGCCAGCGGCCTACTTGCCGAGCTTGCGACGCTGCACGCGCGTCTTCTTCAGCAGCTTGCGGTGCTTCTTCTTCGCCATCCGCTTGCGCCGCTTCTTGATGACAGAACCCACGAATACCTCTTCCAGCTGTGACCGCACCTGTGACCGGGGAGTCCCGGGTACGCCGGGACGACCCGCCCAGCGTAGCCGCCAGCCTTCGGGGCGCAGAATCGAGCTCCGGACAGCTGGCTGGTGCGGGAACGCGCCGACGAAAGAGTCAGCCGGCGCTGTAGAAGCTCTTGCGGAGGTACTCGTTGACATCTTCCTCGGTGACCCGGAAGGACCGGCCGACGCGCACGGCGGGCAGCTCGCCGCTGTGGACCAGTCGGTAGACCGTCATCTTGGAGACGCGCATCATCGCAGCGACCTCGGCAACCGTCAGGAACTTCACGTCGGAGATGTCTCCAGGCTGGTGGTGGGCAGGCATCGCAGGCACCGTCTCTCTTGGCAGGCACGCACCGGGCTTCCCCTCCGGTGACCCACGTTCCCGCATTCATGGTGAGAATAGGGCCTGATGTGACACGTGGGGAAGGAAATCTCTTAAGAAACCCGAGTTGTCCGAGCGTGTCGAGTTGAAAACCGACGGAATTTTACCCTGGCACGCCTCAGGGAAGCGGGTCGAGGCCGTGGTGCGGGAAGATTTCCTCCCGGGTGGCGTTGATCGAGCGGTCCAGCCAGGTGCCCGGGTCGTAGCCCTCGGACCAGTCCCGGTACGCCGGCGCGCGGCCGTCGGTGAGCTGCTGAGGAGCCCGCCGTCCCAGCCGCTCGGAGACGTGCTCTCGCCACGAGTCGGGGATGGTGGTGGTCGGCTCCAGTGGCTGCCCGCCGACGATCGCCAGCAGGTGGCTCCAGGCGCGGGGGACCACCTCGACCAGGGCATAGCCGCCTCCCCCGGTGCTGACCCAGCAGCCGTCGCAGACCTCGTGCGCCAGCTCGTGGAGTGCGAGGTACGACGCGCGCTGGCCGTCGACGCTCAGCATCAGGTCGGCCAGCGGGTCGTCGCGGTGACTGTCGCAGCCGTGCTGGGTGACCAGGATGTCCGGGTCGAACTCCCGCAACAGGGCCGGGACCACCGCGTGGAACGCCCGCAGCCACCCCGGGTCCCCGGTGCCCGGCGGGAGGGCGACGTTGACGGCGCTGCCGATGGCGTGGGGGCCGCCGGTGTCCTGGGGGAAGCCGGTGCCCGGGAAGAGCGTCTGCCCGGTCTCGTGCAGCGAGATCGTGAGGACGCGCGGGTCGTCGTAGAAGATCGCCTCGACCCCGTCGCCGTGGTGGACGTCGACGTCGACGTAGGCGACCTTCTCGGCGCCGTTCGCGAGCAGCCAGGTGATGCCGATCGCGACGTCGTTGTAGATGCAGAAGCCACTGGCGCGGTCGGGCATCGCGTGGTGGAGGCCGCCGGTGATGTTGGTGCTGTGCAGGCTCTCGCCGCTCCACACCTGGCGGAACGCCTCCACGGTGGCGCCGACCACGTGCGACGCGGCGCGGTGCATGTCGTGGAAGACCGGGTTGTCCTCGCTGCCCAGACCGTACGACGGCACGAACCCGACCGGGTCGGCGCCGGCCCGCATCACGGCGTCGATCAGTGCCGGGTCGTGGACGGTCGCGATCAGGTCGACGTCGGCCATCGGTGCCGGGACGATGCGCAGTCGGTCGAGCACGCCGAGGTCGGATGCCAGGCGCATGGTCAGGTCGACCCGCACCGGGGACATCGGGTGGCTCGGCCCGAAGTCGTACTCGGTCAGGGTCGGGTCGAAGACCACGGTCGCCGGGCCCGGGCACGCTGGCATGCTTGCGAGGCTATCGGTATCCTCGACTCGTGCTGATCTGCCAGAAGTCCTGCTGGTGGCCCGCCTGACGGCAGACCCCCGATCGAGCACACACGCGTCGTTTCGAACGGCGCCGACCTCAATCCACGGCCGCCCGCGGGCGGCCGTTTCTCGTCTCCGACTCGTGGGTCGGGACCACACTGCCGCTCGGGGCGCCTCACACCCAGGAGCCACCATGAACCGCAGCCTCTCCCTCGTCACCACCACCGGGCGCCTCACCCTCGGCAACCTGCTCGGCGCCCTGCACGGCATGGTCGCCGCCCAGGACACCGGCGAGTGCTTCTTCGGCGTCGCGGACCTGCACGCCCTCACCACGCCCCAGGACCCGGCGACCCTGCGCGAGACGATCGCGGAGATGTGCGCCCTGTTCCTCGCCGCCGGGCTCGACCCGGCGCGCGCCACGCTGTTCCGGCAGAGCCAGGTACCGAGCCACCGCGAGCTGATGTACCTGCTCGAGTGCACGGCGTACACCGGCGAGCTGAACCGGATGATCCAGTTCAAGGAGAAGGGTCGCGGGGTCACCTCGACGCGGGTGTCGCTCTACACCTATCCGGTGCTGATGGCGGCCGACATCCTGCTCTACCGGCCGTCCTCGGTGCCCGTGGGTGACGACCAGCGCCAGAACGTCGAGCTCACCCGTGACCTGGCGATCCGGTTCAACTCGGCCTACGGCCGGGTTTTCACTTGCCCGAGGTGACCGTGCCGCGGGCCGGGGGGCGGGTGATGGACCTGCAGGCGCCGACGTCGAAGATGTCGAAGTCGGATGCCGGCGGGGCCGGCGTGATCCGGCTGCTCGACACGCCCGACGTCGTACGCCGGAAGGTGGCGCGTGCGGTGACGGACTCCGACACCGGCGCGGACGCCGTACGGGCGGATCCCGTCAAGCCGGGGGTCACCAACCTGCTCGACATCCTGATCGCCTGCGGTGGGTCGGCGTCCGGGATCACCACCTACGGCGCGCTGAAGTCGGCCGTGACCGAGGCAGTGGTGGCGGTGCTCGAGCCGCTACAGAGGTCGTACGCCGAGCTGGGCGCGGACCCGGCATACGTCGCCTCGGTCTTCGCCGACGGCTCCGCCCGGTGCCGCGAGGTCACCGCGTCCGTCCTCGCCGACGCGACCGCGGCCATGGGACTGTGATCGGCCGGCTGCCAATTCCCCCGCCTAGGCGGGGGAATTGGTGCTTGGGGGGTCTGCACACCCCCACAAGCACCAGGAAAGGCCAACAACCTTCGCGTCGAGCCGGGAGACCCGGCGCCAGCTGCGGTAGGCCTTCGCTAACGCCGTCTGCACCGCGTCCTCCGCGACGCCGAGGTCACCGGAGACGGCGTACGTCGTGCGCACGAGCCGTGGCCACAACGCGACGTAGAAGTCGTCGTAGCCGGGCACCGTCATCGCTCCTCCTCGTCCCAGGAACGTCGACGGGCCGCCGATCGGTTCGGTTCCCCAGTCAAAGAACCCGGTCAGGAACCTTCGGCGAGCTCCGCGGAGCGGTCGCGCGCGGCCTCCAGCGCCGCCAGGAACGCCGCGCGCACCTTGTGGACCTCCAGCTCGCGCAGCGCGGCGGCGGTGGTGCCGCCCGGCGAGGTGACCTGCTCGCGCAGCACCACTGGGTGGGCACCGGTCTCGCTGAGCATCTTCGCCGAGCCGAGCGCGGTCTGGACGACGAGCTCGGTGGCGGTCGCACGGGGCAGGCCTAGGTGGACGCCGGCCTCGATCATCGACTCGACCACGAAGAAGATGTACGCCGGGCCGGAGCCGGAGATCGCGGTGACCGCGTCCATGTGCCGCTCGGGGATGCGGAGCACCCGGCCGGTCGAGCCCAGCAGCTTCTCGGCGATGGCCAGGTGCTCGTCGTCGCAGTGTGACCCCGCGGCGATCGCCGCCATGCCCTCGTCGACCAGGGCCGGGGTATTCGGCATGACGCGTACGACGGGTACGCCGTCGGGCAGGCGCGACTCGAGGAACGCGGTGGTGATGCCGGCCGCCAGCGACACGACCAGCTGGCCGGACCGCACCGACGGACCGATCTCCTCGAGCAGCCCGGCCATGTCCTGCGGCTTGACCACCAGCGCGAGGGTGTCGGCCCGGTTCGTCGCCTCGATGTTGGAGACCACCGCGACGGCGTACTTCTCCTCGAGCTCGCGGGCGCGCTCCGGGCGCTTCTCGCCCACCAGCAGCTCGTCGACGGGACGCCCGGCGCGGATCAGCCCGGAGAGGAGGGTCTCGCCCATCACGCCGGCGCCGAGGATCGCGGTGACATCGGACGTCGACATGGCTCCCAGCTTCTCGGGCTACTTCTTGCTGATCAGGGACCTGATGAAGAATGTCAGGTTCTGCGGTCGCTCGGCGAGACGTCTCATGAGGTAGCCGTACCACTCCGTGCCGTAGGGGACGTAGACGCGCATGGACTCGCCGGCCTCCGCCAGGCGACGCTGCTCGTCCGGCCGGATGCCGTACAGCATCTGGAACTCGTAGCTGCCGGCTTCGCGGCCGTTGCGGCTCGCCAGCGAGGAGGCGATCCGGATCATCCGCGGGTCGTGGGTGGCGATCATCGGGTAGCCCTGCCCGGCCAGCAGCACCTTGAGGCAGCGTACGTAGGACCTGTCGACGTCGAGCCGGCCCTGGAAGGCGACCGAGTCGGGCTCGTCGTAGGCGCCCTTGCAGAGCCGCACCCGCGACCCCTCGTAGGACATGGCCCGGCAGTCGGACTCGGTGCGGTGCAGGTAGGCCTGGAGGACGGCCCCGGTCTCGGGGAAGTCCTTACGCAGCTCGCGCAACGTGGCGAGCGTGGCGTCGGTGGTGGTGTGGTCCTCCATGTCGATGGTGACGGTCGTGCCGGCGTTGCGGGCGGCGCGGCAGATGGTGCGGGCGTGCTCGAGCGCGATCTTGTGACCGTGCTGCGGCAGCGCCTGGCCGATCGCCGACAGCTTGACCGAGACCTCGGCATGACGGGTCAGCCCACGCGCGGCCAGTGCCGCCAGGACGTCGAGATAGGCCTGGACGGTCGCGTCGGCCTGCTCGGCGTCGAGCGTGTCCTCGCCGAGGTAGTCGAGGGTCACCCGAAGGTGGTCGTCAACGAGCCCGGCGGTCGCCTCGACGGCGTCCGCAGTGTCCTCGCCGGGCACGTAGCCCTTCACGATGCCGGCGGACACCGGCATGGTCGTGACGAGCCTCTTCACCCGTTCGCTCCGGGCGAGCAGGAGCAGCGGCTGGCGGAGCAACGACATGCCCGAAGGCTACGCCGTACGTCGCGGCGTCAGGGCGCTCGACCCTCGCGGGTTGCCGGCTACGGCGTACGACGGCGCAGGGTCGCCGCGCCGAGGGCGAGGGCGCCGAGGGCGAAGGCGGCGACGATGCCGAGGTTGCGCCAGACGTCACCGGTGGCGCTGCTCGAGACGAGCGACTGCATCGCGTCGGTCGCATAGGACAGCGGCAGCCCGTTGCTGACCCAATGCAGCACGTCGGGCAGACCGGCGCGGGGCACGAAGAGCCCGCACAGCAGGATCTGCGGGATCACGAAGAGGGGCATGAACTGCACGGCCTGGAACTCGGTCTGCGCGAAGGCGCTGACGAACAGCCCGAGCGCCGTACCGAGCACGGCGTCGGCGACGGCGACGAGCCCGAGCAGCCACACCGGCCCGGCGACGTCGAGGCCGAGCGGCCCGACGCTGAGCGTCACCGCGAGCGCGGCCTGCGCGGTGGCCACGACCCCGAACGCGAGCGCGTAGCCACCCAGGAAGTCGAGTTTGCCCATCGGCATCGCCAGCAGCCGCTCGAGGGTGCCGGAGCTGCGCTCGCGCAGCGTGGTCACGCTGGTGACGAGGAACATCACGATGAAGGGGAAGATCGCCAGCAGGCCGGGGCCGAACCGGTCGAACAGCGAGCCGGGCATGTCCCGGAACATCCACCACAGAAGGGTGATCAGGACGCAGGGCAGGACGAGCAGCATCGCCGCCGTACGACGGTCGCGGCGCAGCTGGGTCAGCACCCGGGCGGTCACGGCGAGCAGGATCCGGGGGCTCATGCCGCACTCCCCTCGCCGGCCGTTTCGACCAGGGCCAGGAAGGCACTCTCGATGTCGCCGGTGTGGGTCTGCTCCCGGATCTGGTCGGGGCTGCCGTCGGCGATGATCCGGCCCTCCCGCATCAGCAGGAGGCGGTCGCAGCGGTCGGCCTCGTCCATGACGTGGCTGGACACGAACACCGCAGCTCCGTCGTCGGCCAGACGGTGGAAGAGCGCCCACAGGTCGCGGCGCAGGACCGGGTCGAGGCCGACGGTGGGCTCGTCGAGCAGCAGGAGCGTGGGGTGCCCGAGCAGGGCCACCGCGAGGCTCGCCCGCGAGCGCTGCCCACCGCTGAGCCGGCCGACCACCTGGTCACGTTCGGCGCCCAGGTCGACGGCGTCCACGGCGCGGCCGACCGAGTCGTGACCGGCGCCGAGGACGCGGGCGAAGAACGCGAGGTTCTCGGCAACGGTGAGGTCGTCGTACACGCTGGCGGCCTGCGTGACGTAGCCGACGCGGTTCCGGAGCTCCTTGAAGCCGGCGGGGGTGCCGTAGACCGAGACGGTGCCGGAGGTGACCTGCTGTACGCCGGCCAGGGCGCGCATCAGGGTGCTCTTCCCGCAGCCGCTCGGCCCGAGCAGGCCGGTGACGCTGCCCTGCCCGACGTCGAAGCCGACCCCGTCGAGTGCCCGGCGCGTGCCGCGGACCACGACGAGGTCGCGCACCTCCACCGCGTTGTTCATCATGTGTTGAATTGTTGCGGTGACGTGCTCATGGCGACCGTCTCATCACGGCCGGTCACGACTGGGCCACGAAATGCTTGCGCGCGAACTCCAGCGACTCGCGCAGGTCGGCCTCCCGCTCCTCGCGGGTGCTCGCCTTGCGGGTGTTGATCTCCAGCACGATGTGGCCCGAGAAGCCGCTCTCGGCCACATGACCGAGGAAGCCGGCGGCGTCCATCGTGCCGCGACCGGGTACGAGGTGCTCGTCCTTGGCCGAGCCGGAACCGTCGGTGAGGTGCACGTGCCGCAGCCGGTCTCCCAGGCGTTGCGCCATCTCCACCGGCGGCGACTGCGCGATGGCGCAGTGGGACAGGTCGACGGTGGCGTTCGCGTAGGTCTCCGCAGAGGGGTCCCAGCCGGGGGCGTACATCTCGACGCCGCGACGCGCGGAGGCCCGCCACGGATACATGTTCTCGACCGCGAACGCGATGCCCGTTGACTCCTCGAGGGCTGCGATCCCGTTCACGAACCCGGCGGCGTACTCGCGCTGCCACCGGAACGGCGGGTGTACGACGACCACGTCTGCGCCGACGGTGTGCGCCATCTCCGCCGACCGCTCGAGCTTGCCCCACGGGTCGGTGCCCCAGACCCGCTGGGTCCACAGCAGGCAGGGCGAATGGATCGCGCACACCTTGAGGTCGTGGTGGTCGGACAGCTGCTTGACCGCGGACGTCTGCTGGCTGAGCGCGTCGATGCCGACCATCACCTCGACCGCGTCGTACCCGAGGGAGGACGCATAGGCGAATGCGTGCGCACTCGACTCGGGGTAGACCGAAGCGGTGGAGAGGGCGATCAGCGACACGTCAGTCCGCCGCGATCTGGTCGAGCCGCTGGAGGATCACGCCTTCACGCAGCGCCCACGGACAGATCTGGAGCTCCTCGAGGTCGAAGATGTCCATCACCGCTTCCGCGACGAGCGCGCCCGGCACGATCTGGTGGGACCGGCTGGACGAGACACCCGGCAGGTCCGCGAGGTCGCGGGGACTCATCCCGACCAGCCGGGGGATCCAGGTCTGCAGGTCGCGCTGGGTCAGCACCCGCTCCACGAGCGGGCCCTCGTCGGACGACGCCGCGCCACAGATCCGGGCCAGCGACCGGAAGGTCTTCGACGTCGCGGCGGCCATGTCGGGCGGACCTCCCCGCAGGAGGTGCCCGGCGTCCTGGGCGATGTCGGCGCGGATCTTCTTCCGCAGCTCGCGCAGGCGCTTCTCGTTCGGGACGCCGTCCTGGAAGTGCTCCCGCGCGAGCCGGGCCGCGCCGATCGGCAGCGACCACGCCGCATCCGGCTCCTCGTCGGAGCCGCCGGCGATCTCGAGCGAGCCGCCGCCGATGTCGAAGACCGCCAGCCGGCCGGAGGACCAGCCGAACCAGCGTCGTACGGCGAGGAAGGTCAGCCGGGCCTCGTCCTCGCCGGGCAGCACCGCGATGCGCACCCCGGTCTCGTCGGCCACGTGGTCGAGCACGGCATCGCTGTTGTCGGCATCGCGCACCGCGGACGTCGCGAAACCCAACATGTCCTGGGCGCCCTTGTCCTCGGCCACCACCACGGCGTCGGCGACGAACTTGGTCAGGGCCTTGATGCCGCCCCGGGTGATCTCACCGTCCTCGAGGTGCTCGGCAAGGCGCAGCGGCTCCTTGTGGGAGTACGCCGGGAGCGGGGCCGCGCCGCGATGGGCGTCGACCACCAGCAGGTGGCCGGTGTTGGAGCCGATGTCGAGGACGCCGAGGCGCATGCGCCGAATCTACCGGGCAGGCGCGCTGCCGGGCCGGAGGGACGAGGGCCCGGGGTGGCGCGACCGCCTAGGCTGGCGCGGTGCCCGAAGTCGACCTGGTCTTTCCGCGCGCGTTCGTGGAGTTCGCCGACCCGGCCGACGCGGGGCAGGTGTTCCGGTGCGACCTGACCTGGCTGACCTCGCGCTACACCTGCATCTTCGGGCAGGGCTGCCACGGCATCTACAAGAATGCCCCCGACGTCGGCTGCTGCACCCTCGGCGCGCACTTCGCCGACAAGGACGACGAGCGCCGCGTCGCGTCGTTTGTCGGCCAGCTGACTCCGGAGCTGTGGCAGTTCCGTCCCGAGGGCCGGGTGCGGAAGTCCGACTGGGTCGAGACCGACGACGAGGGTGGCCGCAAGACGCTGGTCGTGGAGCACGACGGGCAGTCGGCGTGCGTGTTCCACAACCGGGCGGACTTCCCGACCGGCGCCGGCTGCGCGCTGCACTCGCTGGCGTTGGAGCAGGGGCGCAACCCACTGGAGACCAAGCCGGACGTGTGCTGGCAGCTGCCGATCCGGCGCACCTTCCGCACCGTCGAGCGACCCGACGACACGTCGTACTCCGAGGTCACGATCGGCGAGTACGACCGCCGTGGCTGGGGCCCTGGTGGTCACGACCTGGACTGGTACTGCTCGGGAAACACCGAGGCACACGTGGGTCGCGAACCGCTCTATGTCACCAACGAGCCCGAGCTCGTCGAGCTGATGGGCAGGCCGGCGTACGACGTGCTGGTCACCCATTGCGAGGTGCACCTGGCCGCTCGGCACCCTCTCGCGCTGCACCCCGCCGACCCCCACTCCTGACCCACCAGAAGCACCGCAGCCGACGTCTCGACATCAAGAGAACCCGACCCCCTGTCCGGTCGGGCGGAGCCGTTGGCGCAGAATGCGGGCATGCGCCTGGACCACATCTCCTACGCCGCCGGGCCTCACGGCCTGGCCGGGACCGCAGACCGCATCGCCAACCTGCTCGGACGTGACTTCGTCGACGGGGGGGTCCACCCGCGCTTCGGGACCCGCAACCGGGTGCTCCCGCTGGCCGACCACACCTACCTCGAGGTCGTCGAGGTGCTCGACCACCCGGCCTCCGACAAGGCGCCGTTCGGCCAGGCGGTGCGCGCCAGGTCCGCCGCCGGCGGGGGATGGCTCGGCTGGGTGGTCTCCGTCGACGACATCTCCCGGGTGGAGCGGCGCCTCGGCCGCGAGGCCGCACCCGGCAACCGTCACCGCCCCGACGGCACCGAGCTGAAGTGGAACCAGATCGGCATCAACGGCCTGATCTCCGACCCCCAGCTGCCGTTCTTCATCCAGTGGCTCAGCCCCGACTCGCTTCATCCGTCCACGGGCGGCACCCCCGACTGGTCGCTCGCCTGCCTGGAGATCGCGGGCGATCCCCAGCGCGTGAGCGAATGGCTCGGCGAGCCCGTCGAGTCGCCGCTCGAGGACGTCAAGGTCGAATGGGTCGCTCCGCATGGAGTACCCGGCATCATCGCCGCCCACTTCCAGACGCCGAACGGCCTGGTCCGGGTCTGACCGGCCCCCATCCCGGCGCTGTCCCCAGTCCGAACATCTGGCAGCACCCCGCGACGTACGAGCTGGAGAACCACGCCGTCGACCGCGGCGGCCTGATCGAGCGGGCGATGCGCGAGCATGCCTCCTGGTCCGGTCGGGTCGTGCTCGACCTGGGCTGCGGGAGCGGCTTCCATCTCCCGCGTTTCGCGGCCGAGGCCGCCCGGGTGTACGGCGTCGAGCCGCACCCGGGGCTCGTGCGGCTGGCCGCGCGTCGTACCCGGTCGCTCGGCCACGTCGCGGTGCTCGCCGGCGTCGCCCAGGACGTCCCGCTGCCGGACGACTCCGTCGACCTGGTGCACGCGCGGTGGGCCTACTTCCTCGGCCCGGGCTGCGAGCCCGGGCTCGCCGAGCTCGACCGCATCGTACGACGAGGAGGTACGGCTTTCGTGATCGACAACGACGCCTCCCGGTCGACGTTCGGCGGCTGGTTCCGGCGCGGTTACCCGGCCGTCGACCCCGTGGCTGTCGAACGCTTCTGGTCCGCGCACGGCTGGCGACGTACGCCCCTCGACGTCGACTGGCGCTTCGACAGCCGGGCGGACCTCGAGGCCGTGGTGCGGATCGAGTTCACCCCCGAGCTGGCCGAGGCGATCCTCGTCGAGCACGAAGGGACCGCCGTGGACTATGCGGTCAACCTGTGGTCGAAGGACTTCTGAGCGGCAGCCGTGCCCACTCTCCGCGGGTCGTCGTACCAACTGGACGGGCAGAACTGTCACTCAGCGGGCAAAACTTTGCCCGTCATCTGCCCATTTCCCCGGTCGACCGGGGAAATTGGCAGACCGCTCACCCCGAGCTGCCGCGGACGGCCAGGGTCGGGGCGAGC
This sequence comes from Nocardioides sp., assembly GCA_036741335.1. Classification (GTDB taxonomy): domain Bacteria; phylum Actinomycetota; class Actinomycetes; order Propionibacteriales; family Nocardioidaceae; genus Nocardioides. Next base: position 18,397 of record DAINSL010000034.1, read on the forward strand.
AGCACGCACGGACCGGCGACCGGTGGCGTCGAGAGCAGCCCCTCGAGCGCCTTCACCACCTCGACGGCCACCTGCTCGAGCGGTTGGCGCACCGAGGTGATCCCGCCGGGCACGACCTGCGCGACCTGGGAGTCGTCGAACCCGACCACCGCCACGTCCCGGCCCCAGGCGAGGCCGCGGTCGCCGAGGGTGTGGAGCACCCCGATGGCCAGGGTGTCCGAGGCACATACGAACGCCGACGGGGCCGCCTCGTCCAGGAGTACGCCGGCAGCCTCGCGCCCGCTGGCCACCGTGTCCTCGACGCGTGAGGCGAGGCCGGTCGTGGGCAGGTCTCGGGCGTGCATGGCGCGGGTCCAACCGGCCCGGCGGTCCTCGCCGATGAAGGAGTCCTTGCGCCAGCCGATCCAGGCGATCCGGGTGTGCCCGCGCTCAAGCAGGTGGGTGGTCGCGAGGTCCGTGCCGGCCGCACCGTCGACGTCGACCCAGGCGTGGGACGCGTCGGGGTTGTCCCACGGCCGGCCGAACGCCACGAACGGCGCGCGGTGGCTGGTCAGCCAGGCGACCTGGGGGTTGCCGAGATAGGTGTCGGTGACGATGAACGCGTCGACGGCGGTCGACCGCAGCAGGTCGTCGTAGCCGCCGACGGGGTCGTCGGTGGTCCCCGCGAACAGCAGAAGGTGGTAGCCGCTCTCCCCCGAGGTCTCGACCAGCGTGTGCACGAAGCGGTCCATCGCGGCGTTCGCGGTGCCCTCCTGCGCGGGGTTGAACTTCATCCCGATCAGGTGGCTGGCGCGGGTCCGGAGGTTGCGCGCCGCCCGGTTGGGCGAGTAGCCGAGCTCGGCGATCACCTCCTGCACGCGGGTCAGGGTGTCGGGGCGCAGCAGCTCGGGGTTGTTGACGGCGTTGGAGACGGTCTGGCGCGAGACACCGGCCAGCTCGGCCACGTCCGCGAGAGTCGGCGGCGTCAGCGAGGCACGCCGTGACCAGCTCATCTGCGTCCCCTCTTGATCGATCCAGCGACTGAGGATACCTTCCGCGACTCGTCGCACCGGCGCCACACCCGTCGGGGCGTACGGCGGGCGTGCGGCGAGTCGGGGCCGCTGTCGGGGCCGCTCTCGGCGGCACTGTCGGAGGGGCCCTCTAGCCTTCCGGCCATGTCGAAGACCCTCCGGCCGTCCTACCAGTGCTCCGAGTGCGGCTGGGCGTCGCCGAAGTGGGTCGGCCGCTGTGGCGAGTGCCAGGCCTGGGGGTCGGTGGCCGAGGCCGCCGCCCCGCGGACCCTGCGGGCCGATCCCGGGCCGGTGACCAGCGCCGCCGTGCCGATCGGCCAGGTCTCGGTCGAGTCCTCGGCCTTCCGCAGCAGCGGCGTGCCCGAGCTCGACCGGGTGCTCGGGGGCGGCCTGGTCCCGGGTGCCGCGATCCTGCTGGCCGGCGAGCCGGGAGTCGGCAAGAGCACCCTGCTGCTCGAGGTGGCCGCGCAGACCGCGCGCTACCAACGCCGCACCCTCTACGTCACCGGTGAGGAGTCCGCCGCCCAGGTGCGCCTGCGCGCCGACCGCACCGGCGGTGTCCGCGACGAGCTCTACGTCGCGGCCGAGACCGACCTCGGTGCGATCCTCACCCACATCGAGCAGGTGCGCCCCGAGGTCCTGGTGGTCGACTCCATCCAGACCATCGGCGCGGCCAGCCTCGGCGGCGTCCCCGGCGGTGTCACCCAGGTCAAGGAGGTCGCCGCCGCCCTGATCCGGGTCGCCAAGACGCGCAACATCACCACGATCATCGTCGGCCACGTCACCAAGGACGGCTCGATCGCCGGTCCTCGCGTGCTCGAGCACGTCGTCGACGTGGTGCTCCACTTCGAGGGCGACCGCAACTCGCGGTTCCGGATGGTCCGGGCGATGAAAAACCGGTTCGGCCCGGTCGACGAGGTCGGCTGCTTCGACCTCGGCGCCGAGGGCATCACCGCGGTCGCCGACCCCACCGGCCTCTTCGTGGAGAACCACGAGCACCGGGTGCCCGGCACCTGCGTCGCGGTCACCATGGAGGGCCGGCGGCCGATGCTGGCCGAGGTGCAGGCCCTGGTGACCCACAGCCCGCTCGAGCGTCCCCGACGTACGACGTCCGGGCTCGACTCCGCGCGCGTCGCCATGGTGCTCGCCGTGCTCCAGCAGCACTGCGACATCTCCCTGCACTCCCAGGACGTCTTCGCCTCCACGGTCGGAGGCGCGCGCGTGACCGAGCCCGCAAGCGACCTCGCCATCGCGATCGCGATCGCCTCGGCCGGCACCGGCTCGCCGCCGCCGCGGGGCGTCGTGGCGCTGGGCGAGATCAGCCTGGCCGGCGAGGTGCGCAAGGTGCGCGACCTCCCGCAGCGCATCAGCGAGGCGGCGCGCCTGGGCTTCCGCGTCGCGGTCGTGCCGGCGTCGTCCGGGCGTGGCGCCGCCCCGGCCGAGCGTCGTACCGTCGACGGGATGACCGTGCTCGAGGCGGGCGACCTGCCGGGGGCTCTCCATCTCCTCGGGCTGACGAAGACCGGCCCTCGCCAGGGCACTCCCCTAGACTGACGCCACGGCCTGGGCCGTGGACGAACAAGGGGGAACGCCCGTGGCTGGCATCGCACCGACCGACGAGATGTTGCGCCTGCGCGCGACCCTGTCGGCGATCGCCCCGGGCACCGCACTGCGCGACGGACTGGAGCGCATCCTGCGCGGACGCACCGGTGCCTTGATCGTGCTGGGCCAGGACCGCGTCGTGGAGTCGATCTGCACCGGTGGCTTCACCCTCGACGTGCCGTTCACCGCCACCGGACTGCGGGAGCTGGCGAAGATGGACGGCGCGATCATCATCGACCGCGACATCACCAAGATCACCCGGGCCGCCGTCCACCTGATGCCCGACCCGTCCATCCCCACCGAGGAGACCGGCACCCGCCACCGCACCGCCGACCGGGTCGCCCGGCAGACCGGCATTCCGGTGATCTCGGTGTCACAGTCGATGCAGATCATCGCGGCGTACGTCGGCGAGACCCGGCACGTGATCGAGGGCTCCGCGCAGATCCTCTCGCGGGCCAACCAGGCGCTGGCCACGCTGGAGCGCTACAAGCTCCGGCTCGACGAGGTCTCGGCCACGCTGTCGGCGCTGGAGATCGAGGACCTCGTCACCGTCCGCGACGTCGCCGTGGTCGCCCAGCGGCTGGAGATGGTCACCCGGATCGCCAGCGAGATCGAGGACTACGTCCTCGAGCTCGGCACCGATGGCCGGCTGCTCTCCCTGCAGCTCGAGGAGCTGGTCACCGGCGTCGACCAGGAGCGCGAGCTCGTGGTCCGCGACTACCTCCCGTCCGGGAGACGCTCGAAGGGTCCGGAGGCCACCCTGGCCCGGCTCGAGGCCCTGTCCTCGACCGACCTCGTCGACCCGGCCGCCGCGTCGCGCGCGCTGGGACTCGGTGAGCACCTCGACGGAGCCGTGGCACCGCGCGGGTATCGCCTGCTGGCGAAGGTCCCTCGTCTGCCACCGGCCGTCGTCGAGCGCCTGGTCGAGCACTTCGACACCCTGCAGAAGCTGCTCTCCGCCGGGGTCGAGGACCTCCAGGCGGTGGACGGGGTCGGCGAGCTGCGCGCCCGGAGCGTGCGCGAGGGTTTGTCGCGCCTCGCCGAGTCGTCGATCCTCGAGCGCTACGTCTGATCGCAACACCCGCATCACTGCGGCCGAGTGCTAGTGGACCTTGTGCGTGTGCCGGTGACCGTGCTGGTGCGGGTGCGCCGTACGTGTGATCTCGGCCGGGGTGGGCGCGTCGAGCACGAACGTCACGTCCTGCGGCTGACCCGACAGCGCCGCGACATGGAGGTGATATGTGCCGGGCATGGCCCAGTCGGTCACCTTCGGGCAGCCGGGCTCCGACCGCCGTGCGTTCCAGGTGAGCCGCACCCGGGTCGAGTCCGAGCTGCGGAGCACGAGCTCCTTGGTCGGGATCACCCGGGCGCACTGCACCGTCGTCCAGATCAGGTCCGAGCCCGACGTGATCTTGAGGGCCAGGCTCCTGCCAGACAGCTTCCAGTCGCAGGCGGGAGACGTCACGGTGGAGATGTCGAGCACCAGGGAGATGTCGCGTCCGGCGATCGGGTGCGGCACCGACGGGGTGATCGCGACGTCGTTGTCGGCGCACGGTCCGGACGGCATCACCACGGGGGTGACCGTCGCGCTCGCCTGTCCCTGGTGGTGATGGTGCTTGCCGTGGTGGTGCGACCCGCCGGTGCGCGTGGGGCCGTTCGCGCTCGCCGACGAGGTGTCCGCGACCGTCGATGCCCGGTCGGGTCCCGACGACCCGTCGCTGCTCCCGCCGAGCAGCCGGGCGATGCCCACGACCAGCAGCACGGCCGTGCCGAGGACCATCAATCGTCGCACCCAGTAGACGCGGGCGGCCAGCCGTCCGCGCGCCATTCCGGTCATGCCGGCCACGCTAGCCAGCGGGCTGGCCCGGACACTGTTGCCACACCGCAGCAGGACGCTTCTACGATCGCCGGGTGAACGCGCTGCACGAACCACTGCTCCGGTGGTACGACAAGCACGCGCGCGACCTCCCGTGGCGCCGTACCTCCGCGTCGGCGTGGTCGGTGATGGTCTCGGAGTTCATGCTCCAGCAGACCCCGGTCAGCCGGGTCCTTCCCGTCCACACGGCCTGGCTCGGGCGATGGCCCTCGCCCGTGGCGCTGGCCACGGAGCCCGTCGGTGAGGCGATCCGTGCCTGGGGGCGCCTGGGCTACCCGCGCCGGGCCTTGCGCCTTCACGCCGCGGCCACCGCGATCACCGAGCGTCACGGCGGTGCGGTGCCGGACTCCTACGACGACCTCCTCGCGCTGCCTGGGGTCGGGGACTACACGGCATCGGCGATCGTGGCCTTCGCGTTCGGTCGTCGCCGGGCCGTGCTCGACACGAACGTCCGGCGGGTCCTCGCGCGTGCGGTCGCAGGAGGGGAGTTCCCACCCCACGCAGTGACGGCGGCCGAGCGGCGCCGGGTGGAGGACCTGCTGCCCGAGGACGAGCCGACGGCGGCGACCTGGTCGGTCGCGGTGATGGAGCTAGGTGCTCTGGTGTGCACCGCCAGCGCACCGCGGTGTGACGGGTGTCCGTTCCGCGACGCATGCGCCTGGCGTGCGGCCGGCTATCCGGCGTACGACGGACCACCGCGACGCGGACAGGCCTGGGCCGGCACCGATCGGCAGTGTCGCGGACGGCTGATGGCCGTGACCCGTGACGCGCACGGCGTCGTCCCCGCGCACCGCATGGAGCCGGCCTGGCCGGACGAGGTCCAGCGGACCCGGTGCCTCGCCTCACTGGTCGCCGACGGCCTGCTGGTCGTCGCGGACCACGGCTACGCGCTACCGGGCTGCTCGTCCTGAGGAGCCGAGGGACGAGGCGTCTCGAAGGGACCCCAGCGCATCGCCACCGCGTCGGCCAGGTCCGCGGCCGTTCGGCGCTGCTGGTCGGTCGAGTCGAGCGGCTGGTCCATCTGTAGGCCCATGAAAGTCGCGTCGACCAGGTTCGTGGCACGGCGCGCCTCGGACCGCGGAAGTCCGGTTCGCACGAGGTGGTCGGCGAGAGCGGACATCCAGCCGGCGTTGGACTCGCGGACCTCGGTGGCGTACGGCTCGCGACCGAACAGCCCGAGAGCGGCCGCTTCGACGTACAGGCGCTGACAGCGCTGCAGGTCGCCGCTGCTCGCCGCGCGCCAAAGGTCGAGCACCGCGGTCCGCAGGTCTGTCGAGGGCGGAAGCCTCCGGATGCTGCCCACCGAGCGCTCGCTCGACGTACGCAGGATCGTGGTGATCAGGTCGTCCTTGTCGCGGAAGTGGTAGAGCAGCATCCGGTCGCTGGTGCCGAGGGCGTCGGCCAGGGGCCGCAGGCTCAACCCGACCAGGCCGTGCTCGAGGGCGTAGTCGGTCGCACCCTCGGCGAGCTCCTCGCGCCTCGTTGTCACCGCCGCCCCTTCGTCGATACCGGTTTGAAGCTTTGTGTAGCACTCGCTACACTAGCTCATGTAGCAACTGCTACATCGTCAGGAGGTGAAGCAACCATGTTCAGCCCGTTCGTCGTCCTGCTGGCCGCCATCGGCGTCGAGGTCGGCGCCACCTCGATGCTGTCGCGCACCCGCGGCTTCCACGACCTCCCGTGGTCGCTGGCCGTGATGAGTGGTTACGCGCTCTCGATCTGGCTGCTGGCGCTGGTCGTGCGACAGATGTCGGTGTCGGTGGCGTACGCCGTGTGGTCCGGACTCGGTACGGCGTCCATCGCGCTGGTCGGCGTGCTCGTGCTGGGCGAACGCGTCGACGCGGTCAAGCTCACGGCACTCGGGCTCATCATCGTCGGCGTCGTGCTGCTCAACCTCCACACCATCCGCTGACCAGACGATCGAGCACGTCGGTCCCGCTCGCGTGGCGCCTGAAGGCCGCTAGATCCCGCGCTGAAGGTCGGCCACGGTCTTCGCGGCTCGCCGCTCGCGCGCTCGCGCTCGCGGATGGAACTGCTTCTTCGGCACGTCATAGGCCCGGTCCAGGAGCCCCCGCAGCTGCCTGACGGCGTCCGGGGGTGCCGGCTCGCCGGAACGGACGCGCAGGTCGGGGTCCAGCTCCACCAGCAGTCCCAGCCGCGAGAGTGTGTCGACGTCGTCCAGGGCGCTGCGCTCGAAGAGCTTCTCGAGCCATGCCGCCCGCTCGGCCTCGGCCAGGTCGAGCGCCATCAGGGCACTGACCGAGCGGGCCAGCGGTGCCCGGTTCTTGTGCTGCTTCACGCCACCCCCGGAGCCGAGCAGCGCCATCCACTTGCGGACGAACTCCGCACCGTTGTGCGACTCGTAGTGGAGCACGGTCAGCCCGGGGTCGCCGACGAGCGGGAGTCGGTCACCGGTCGTCGTGTCGACGATGTGGTGGACACCGAGCGCCAAGTTCGCCGACGGCCGGAGGCCCGGCTTGCCGGTGATGTGCCCGCGGAAGTACGAACGCCCTTTCGCCTCCGGGATCGAGCCGAGCATCGTGAGCAGGGCCAGCTCGTCCTGGGTGAGCTTCCGCTTGAAGAGCGTCGGATCGCGATCGGGACGCAGCCTGCTGACCGCCTCCATCGGGGTGAGCTGCACCGCCCTGATGTCGGAGTCGAGCCGATCCAGGACGGTGCGGTCGATCTGTGCCACCTCGTCCCCGTCGAGCATGAACATCCACTCCGCCCAGTGGTAGCCCACCACCAGCCGACTGACCAGACCGCTGTTGGTCATCTGCCGCTCGTTGAGGAAGCCAGGCAGCTGACCGGCCCACCAGTCGCCGTGGGCCCGGACGATGGTCACGTCGGTGTGGTCGTCGAGGAACTCCTCCACGTCCGGCATCGGGGCGTCCAGGAACACCACCATGTGGTCGATGCCGCCCAGCAGGTTTCGCCTGACGAACTTCTCGACGTTTTCCCGGGTGTCCTTGACCGTACTGGCCGAGATGATCACGCAACCTCCTCCTTGGGTCGTCACGGGAGGACGAACTCACGCCGCCCTGGGCGGGTGCGACCCGACAGCCGGGTCGGGACCGCGTCGCGCGGTCGATCAGTCAGCGGATTTCTCCACGTCCGTCGGACCTGGGGTCTTGCCCGCTCCGCGCCCGGACTCGCCCTTGGCGGGCTCGGCCGGAGCGTCGACGGAGACGGTCTCGAACGGCGGCAGGTCGGGCAGCTCGCCGACCTTCTGCCCCTCGAAGGTGAACTTCGCGGTCTCGCCTTCGCCCTCGACGTCGACGACCACGATCTGGCCGGGGCCGACCTCGCCGTACAGCATCTTCTCGGCGAGGGCGTCCTCGATCTCGCGCTGCACCGTCCGACGCAGCGGACGCGCCCCGAGCACCGGGTCGAAGCCGCGGGTGGCCAGGAGGTTCTTGGCGGCCGGGGTCAGCTCCAGAGACATGTCGCGGTCCTTCAGCCGGAGCTCGACCGACGCGATCATGTTGTCGACCATGTGGACGATCTGCTCCTGCGACAGCGGCGGGAACACGATGACCTCGTCGACACGATTGAGGAACTCCGGCCGGAAGTGCTGCTTCAGCTCCTCCATCACCTTGTTCTTCATCCGCTCGTACGACCCGGCGACGTCACCGCTCTGGGCGAAGCCGAGGTTCTGGCCCTTGGCGATGTCGCGGGTGCCGAGGTTGGTGGTCATGATGATCACGGTGTTCTTGAAGTCCACGACCCGGCCCTGGGAGTCGGTCAGGCGACCTTCCTCCAGGATCTGCAACAGGCTGTTGAAGATGTCGGGGTGGGCCTTCTCGACCTCGTCGAAGAGGACCACGGAGAAGGGCTTGCGGCGCACCTTCTCGGTGAGCTGGCCACCCTCCTCGTAGCCGACGTAGCCCGGGGGCGAGCCGAACAGCCGCGAGACGGTGTGCTTCTCGCTGTACTCGCTCATGTCGAGCTGGATCAGCGCGTCCTCGTCGC
>DAINSL010000035.1:0-1634 GCA_036741335.1 Nocardioides sp.
CTCGAGGCCGTGGTGAAGGCTGCCGACCCCGACACCGCTGCGGCTCAGGAGCGAGCGGCCGCCGAGCAGCAGATCGCGAAGGCGACCAGGTCCGACGAGCACGGCATGCGCGGCTTCTACATCCGGGCGCCGTTCGCGACCATCGCGGTCTTCGAGGCGGCCCTCGAGCGCCTCGCCCAGATCCTGGCCGACCTGGGTGACACCGAGTCGCGCGACCGACGCCGGGTGAAGGCACTGCTGATCCTCTCGCGTCCCGACCTGGCCGCCCAGCTGGTCTCCGGCTATCAAGCCTGGCGCGACCGCCCGGCCGATCCGCCCGAGCTTCCGGCGGACGAGACGCAGTCAGACGACTCCGAGCCCGTCGACGAGCCGCGCACCGGCGATAAGCCCGAGATCGACTGGCTCACGCTGCTGCCGCAGGTCGTCGTCTACGCCCACCTGTACGCCGGGGCCGACACCGACGGCATCGCCCGGATCGAGGGCTACGGCTCCGTGACCGGGGACTGGGTCCGCGACCACCTCGGCGCTAGCGCTCGCTTCACGATCCGCCCCGTCCTCGACATCCCCGGCCAGGCGCCCGTGGACTCCTACGAAATCCCCGACCGACATAGAAAGGCCGTCGAGATCATGACTCCGGCCGACATCTTCCCGTTCTCCTCCCTCCTTGGTGAGGGCCACCAGATCGACCACACCGAACGCTTCAGGCACGGGCCAAAGGCGATCGGTGCCGGGCAGTCGAGGGTGGGCAACTACGGGCCGATGAGCGTCCTGCACCACCGGATCAAGACGTTCGGGGGGTGGGCCGTCAAGCAGCCGTTCCCGGGCGTCTACCTGTGGCGCGACCCGCACGGCGCGCTCTACCTGGTCGACCACACCGGCACCCGCGCCCTCCGCCGAGCTGCCTGACATCCGCGCCGACTGTGCCCGGGCCAACGCCGCACGTGACTACACGGTCGCCTGATCGGCTGCGCGTTCGACGCCGGTGCTCAGGCCAGAACGAGGGCGTCCTGCACCAGATCGACCAGGCTCACCGCGAAGACGGTGCCGAGCACCGCGCGGGCGAGCCAGGGCCAGACCGCGTGGGCCAGCAGCGCTGCGCCGGCCCCGGTACGTCGTACCGCCTCGAACGCGACGAGGCCGACGACCAGCACGCCCAGCAGCGGCGCGACCGGCGCCCAGAGCAGAAGCGGCAGCGTGGCGACCCACCACGGCGACGACGCGAACGGGCCGTCGCCGTCGAGCCAGCGCTCCCCCAGGGAGGGGAGGAGCGCCGCGTAGATCCCGGGGATGAGCACGAACAAGGCGATGGCGAGCAGCGCCGGGTCGAGTGTGAAGTCGACACCGTCGGTGTGCACGATCTGGCTGCCCACGACCACGGCGGGACCGAGGGAGATGGACAGCACCTCGAACCACCGTGGCCCGATCAACAGCCCGCGCACCACGAAATAGATCCCGCCGCCAACGGCGCCCAGGACGGTGGCGACCAGCAGCAGGGCGAGGGTCTCGTGGGTGAACTGACCGATGGTGAAGCCGTCGTCGCTGGTGACGCCGGTCGCGTCGGGGTTCAGGCGGGCGAGCACCATCATCGCCAACCGGCCTCCGACCCCGCCCACGAGAAGACCAAGGAGTCCTCC
>DAINSL010000035.1:1644-9665 GCA_036741335.1 Nocardioides sp.
CCGACGTGCGGTGCTCGCCGCCGTTGCGGCCCACGTCGGCGGCGGCTCCCCTGCGAACGCGGTCACGTGGCTCCGCCGATCGATCGGCTCATGCACGCACTCTAGGACCCCGCGGGACGTGCGAACCCCCCGCACCGGAGATGCGGGGGGTTCGTGTCTTCGTCGGGGCGGGGGGACTGCCGAGACGTTTTCAACATTTCCGGCGGCGAGGGGGGTTGCCTTCCGGAGTTGACTCCACGTTAACCGCGATGTGCCCGGGTCGTGGCAGATCATGGGACATTTTGCTCGCGCCGACATGGGGAAGCGCGGTTGGCGCCCCCTGCATTGGCGCCCCCGGCAGGACTCGAACCTGCGACCTAGAGATTAGAAGGCTCTTGCTCTGTCCAGCTGAGCTACAGGGGCCGGGCGGGGTCTGCCATCGGGGTCAACCTCTCGTGCCTTCTCCCGGCACTGGCGTCCGTCCGGGCGCAAGTATGCCGCAGTCGCGGCGTCGACCCGTGGACGCCGTGCCACCCGCGCCCTACGCTCCGAGAACGCCGTACGGCGCCATCCCATGGAGGTGGGTCATGAGAAGCAGGCTCGTCATCGTCCCGACACTCGTCCTCGGCTTCGCGGCCGGTCTCGGCACCATGGGAGCCGCGGTCGGGGTGGCGGCTGACGCCCCTACCACGGTCACGATCAAGGCCGAGGGCGTCGACCTCTCGGGCACCGTTGCGAGCCCGAAGCCCAGGCTGTGCGCCGCCAACCGGCACGTCGTGGTGTTCAAGCAGATCGGGGCCCGGGGTGGCGGCGACGACCAGAAGTTCGCCAGCGATAACGCGTCGCTGTCCGGAGGCGTCTACGAGTGGTCGACCGGCAACACCGGGGTCGCCGGCAAGTTCTACGCCAGGGTGCACCACATCATCGGCTGCAAGGGCGACACCAGCCCGACCATCCGCGCGGTCCGCAACCCCTGACGCAGGCGGCGGTCAGGGCCGGACGAACCCGCGAGCGTCCTCCTTCGTACCCTCTGTCCAGGACACCGCGACCGAGAGTACGGAGGACGACGTGAGCACCTCGACGTACGACGTGGACGCCGTGCGCGCCCACTTCCCGTCCCTGGCGGGCGGTACGGCGTACTTCGACGGCCCCGGCGGCTCGCAGACTCCCGACGTCGTGGCGCAGGCGATGTACGACACGCTGACCGGTCCGCTGTCCAACCAGGGCAGCAACACGGCCGCCGAGCGCAACGCCGACGCCGCCGTGCTCGGGGCGCGCCAGGCGCTCGCGGACCTGCTCGGCGCCGAACCCTCTGCCATCGTGTTCGGCCGGAGCATGACCCAGCTGACCATGGACCTCGCCCGCACCATGGCCAAGGACTGGGGCTCAGGCGACGAGGTCGTGGTCACCCGCCTCGACCACGACGGCAACGTGCGGCCGTGGGTGATCGCGGCCGAGGCGGTCGGCGCGACCGTCCGGTGGGCCGACTTCGACCCGGCCACCGCCGAGCTCGACCCGGCCACGATCGGCGAGCTGCTCACCGAGCGCACCCGGGTCGTCGCGGTCACCGCAGCCTCCAACCTGCTCGGCACCATCCCCGACGTCCGCGCGATCGCCGACCTCGTGCACCGCACCGACGCATTGCTGTATGTCGACGGTGTCCACTACACCCCGCACTCCTTCGTCGACGTCGAGGCGCTCGGGGCCGACTTCTACGCCTGCTCGCCCTACAAGTTCCTGGGCCCGCACTGTGGTGTCGTCGCCGGCCGGTTCGAGCTCCTCGAGAAGCTGCGGCCCGACAAGCTGGCGCCGTCGTCGGACCAGGTACCCGAGCGGTTCGAGCTCGGCACGCTGCCCTACGAGCTGATGGCGGGCACCACCGCCGCGATCGACTTCCTGGCCTCGCTCGTGCCCGGCGACGGCAGTCGGCGCGAGCGGCTGCAGGTGTCGATCGCCGGCGTCGGAGCCCACGAGGACCGGCTTGGCGCCCGGGTCGAGGAGGCCCTCGCCGCGCTTCCGGGTACGACGATCTGGTCGCGCGCCGCACGTCGTGCGCCGACCCTGCTGGCCACCTTCGACCACCATGCGGTGGCCGACGTCTACGCCCACCTGGGCGAGCACGGAGTGAACGCACCGGCCGGCACGTTCTACGCCTACGAGGCGGCACGCTTCCTCGGCCTCGATGAGGGAGGCCTGCGGATCGGACTCGCCCCGTACACCGGCGACGCCGACGTCGACCGGCTGCTCGACGTGCTCACGGAGTACGTCGGGCGCTGAGGCTCACTCGTCGTGCTCGACGACCTCGGTCATCTGCTCGCCGCGCGACTCACCCGACGGCTCGTTGCCGGACGGCGTGTGGCCGGTGCCCTCGGCCTGGGTGCCCTGCTCGGCGTTCTCGACCGCTTCGTCGATGGTCTCGCCGCCCAGGCTCGGCTCTGGGTCGTGCAGGGTCTCGGAGCTGTCGTGGTCCTCGCGCGTCATCGCACCAGTGTGTCCCGGAGACTCAGCTGATGCCTCACCCCGAGGGGTCAGCGTCCGAACTCGCTCACTGACCGCGTGACGCGGGGTCGACCCCGGCGAAGCGCAGGAAGTCGGTGATCGCATAGGTGCCGCCGGTCGCCCCGAGCGTCGGCTGCCAGCCGGGCTGCTGGGTCAGGTAGCTGGCCGGGTCGGCGCGGAGCAGGCCGATCATCACCTCGGCCACGATCCGGCCGCCGACCGGACCGAGGAACTGTCCGGCGTTGGCCAGCTGCGCCTCGCGCAGCACGTAGAGCCACAGGGGAGTCGACCGGTCGAGCCGGAAGCCGTGGTCGCCGACGTCGGCCAGGTCGGCGCTCGACAGGACCGGCGCGTGCATCTGGCGTGCGATGTCCTGCCCGGACGGCAGCGACCAGGTCAGGTGACGCAGCAGCGTGCGCTGCGGGAGCGCGATCGGCCCGGGCGCGCCCGGGATGTGTGCGATCGCGCTGGTCGGCAGCGCGAACAGCGGCGTCGACAGCACCGTGTCGATCACCTTGTTGGGCCGGACCGCCGCGGTGTATGCGCCGCCGAAGTCGAAGAACGTCTGCCAACCCACGAACCGTCGCGCCGAGCGGAAGCCGCCGCGTAGGTCGCCGGGGTCGGTCGTCGGGTTCTGGCCGTCCGGAACGTCGACCCGCGAGTCGAAGATCAGGGCGAAGAACGGGTTGCCGTTGTCGCCGGCGAGGTTCGCGCGGTACGACGGGCGCACCATGCTGTGCCCGAACCGGTAGGCCGCCCCGGAGAACTCGACCGGGATGTAGGCACCTTGCTGCGGGTGGAAGTAGCGCGGCCCGTGGAGGAGCACATCGTCGACCATCGGCTGGCCGACGAAGTTCGGCAGGACCTGGTTGACCACCAGCCACTGGTAGTGCCACGTGGTGAGCCGGCGCGCAGCCAGGAACGTCTCCATCGGCTCGGCTCCGGCGCTCGCGACGGCGTCGACGGCGTTGTTGTGGAACCTCAGGAACGCCGCGTGCAGCCCGGAGATGATCAGGTTGGAGTCGTTGCGCGGGTCACCGATGACCGCGGAGTGGTCGGCACGTCGCGGCAGGTCCTCGAACTGACCGCCCGACTCGAGCAGCAGCTTGATCGGGTGCGCCGGGTCGTAGAGCTCGGACTGCGCGATCGGCCCGCCGCCGTACACCGAGTCGAGGTCGAAGCGCGCGGTCCGGGCGTTCGGTGACCGGCTCGGGTCGGTGGCGACCCCCAGCTGCGAGGTCGCGTCGAAGGTCAGGTCGTGGTCGATGAACTGCCCGACGAAGGTCATGCCGGCGGTGTCGTGGGGGTTGTTCTTGTTGACCAGGCTGAGATTGGGGTCCGTGATCAGCAGCACCGGCCCGCCGTTCGGGCCGAAGAGGTCGTCCTGGGCGTCGAGCATCCCACCCGGGTCGGCGAGATCGAGCAACGCCTGCCGGAGCTCCGGGGTGTTGGTGGCGAACGGCTGCAGGTCGTCGAAGATCCGGCCGAACATCGCCGACGGCGTCGCGCCGGACGCCGCACCACCCATCGGGCAGCCGCTGCTCGCGGCGACGGCCGGTGCCGTCCCGCCGGACACGGCCACCAGCCCGGCGCTCGCGGCTCCGGCCGCTCCTGCCTGGAGGAACCGACGTCTCGATGCGCTGTGCCGGCTCATGGTGGTGTCCTCTCGTCGAAGTACGAAGAGGCATGACGGGGCCTGCTGATACGCCCTGTGGTGGCCGAACCGGATCTGGGCTGATGAGCTACGGGCTCGACCAGCGGACTCGACGTCAGCCGCGCGCGGTGGCCATCCAGGCCTCGACGTCCGACGACGTACGGGGCAGGGCCTCGGACAGGTTGCGAGAGCCGTCGGCCGTGACGAGGATGTCGTCCTCGATCCGGATGCCGATGCCGCGCATCTCCTCGGGCACCAGCAGGTCGTCGGCCTGGAAGTAGAGGCCCGGCTCGACGGTGAGGACCATGCCCTCGACCAGCTCGCCCTTGGGGTAGATGTCGGGCGAGGTCTGGCCGCAGTCGTGGACGTCCATGCCGAGCATGTGGCTCACGCCGTGGAGGGTCCAGCGCGCATAGACCTTGGAGTCGGGGTCGAGCGCCTCGTCGGCGGTGCCGGGGAGCAGGTGGAGCGACTCAAGGCCGTGGGCCAGCACCTCCATGGCGGCGTTGTGGGCCGCGAGGAACGGCGCGCCGGGGCGCACGGCCTCGATGCCGGCCTGCTGCGCGGCGTACACGAGGTCGTAGAGGTCGCGCTGCAGCGAGGTGAAGGTGCCGTCGATCGGCAGCGTGCGGGTGACGTCAGCGGTGTAGAGGTTGTGCCCCTCCACTCCCATGTCGAGCAGCACGAGCTCCCCGGGAGTGATCGGGCCGGTGTTGTCGATCCAGTGCAGCGTCGTGGCGTGGGCTCCGCCACCGACGATCGAGTCGTAGCCGATGTCGTTGCCCATGGCCCGGGCACGGCGGAAGAACGTGCCCTCGAGCCACCGCTCGCCGTGCTCGAGCACGCGGTCCCACTCGGCGACGGAGTCGGTGAAGCCCAGGGTGGTGATGTCGCAGGCGGTCTGCAGCTCGGCGACCTCCCAGTCGTCCTTGACCAGGCGCATCTCGGAGACCACGCGCGCGAACTCGGCGTCGCGGGTGTCGTCGGCGGCGACCACCCGATCGACCGCTTCCGAGACGCCACGGTGCACGCGGGTCTTGCCCGCCCGACCCAGGTCGGAGGCGAGATCGTCGATATGGCGCACCTCGAGACCCAGCGAGGACGAGATCTCGTGCAGCGACGGACGGCGGCCGACCCACAGCTCGCCGTACTGACGGTCGCTGAAGAACTCGTCGGTGTTGCGCTCCGAGCGCGGGCGCGCGTAGAGAATCGCCTCGCCGGCCCCGCCCTCAGGGATCACCAGGACCGCGTCGCTGGTCTGGTTGCCGCAGTAGTAGGTGTGCGCGGTGTCGGAGCGGAAGCGGTAGTCGGTGTCGTAGGAGCGCACCTTGAATCCGCCCGCGGGCAGGACCAGCCGCTCGCCCGGGAACGCCTCGGCCAGCTTCTGACGCCGAGCGGCGGCGTACGACGTGATCGGGTGCGGCGGCAGGTCGAGCTCGCGATCTCCCCAGCCCTGGCGCATGAACTGCGAGTAGGCGTCGGGCACTGCGGGGTCGTGCGACTCGGTGTGCAGGGTCGTCTCGGCGGTCTGCTCGGTGGTCGCGTCGACGGGGTCGGGGGTCTGTTCGCTCACGCGTGCAGCGTACGCCCGCGCCCGCCGTGTGCGCGAAGCGGAAACCGCTAGCTCCGATAGTCTCGTCGCATGGCCGGAGCCCCCCGCGGCGGTGCCGTCTTCACGGTCGTGGTGACGGTGCTCGTCCTCGTCTGCGCGGTGCCGATGACGGTGATCGTGGGCCTGTCCGGGGCACCGCGCGGCACGGTCTTCGCCGCGCTCCTGGCCGCCGTACCCGTCGGGCCGCTGGTCGCCTGCTTCCTCTGGCTCGACCGGTACGAGCCCGAGCCGCGGCGGCTTCTGGCCGGGGGTCTCCTGTGGGGCGTCTTCGTCGCGACCGCCATCGCCCTGCTGCTCGAGGGCGTGGGCGGCTTCGTCGGCGGCATCTCCGACAAGCGGATGCTCGAGCTCGGCGCCCCGATGGCCGAGGAGGCGAGCAAGGGGCTGTTCCTGCTGTTGCTGCTGTGGTGGCGGCGGGCGGAGCTCGACGGCATCCTCGACGGCATCGTGTACGCCGGCATGGTCGGCGTCGGCTTCGCCTTCACCGAGAACATCCTCTACCTCGCCAGCGCGTACGACGGCTCACCCAGCTACGGGCCGGGCGGCGTGCACGCGCTGACCGGCACCTTCGTCCTCCGCTGCCTCGCCAGCCCGTTCGCACATCCCCTCTTCACCGCCTTCACCGGCGTCGGAGTGGGGATCGCGGTGAACTCGCGTCGTCGGGCGGTCCGCATCGTCGCGCCGGTCGCGGGGTACGGCTGCGCCGTGCTCGCCCACGCCACGTGGAACACCGCCACCGTCTACGGGCCGGGCAACTTCGTGTCGGTCTACCTGATCCTGATGGCCCCGGCGTTCGTGGTGGCCGTGGCCCTGGCCACCTGGATCCGCCAGTCCGAGGGCCGGATGCTGGCCGGAGCGCTCGCGGACGCGGCCCGTCGCGGGCTGCTGCCGGCCACCGACATCGGCTGGGTGGTCGACCTAGCCGCCCGTCGGCGCAGCCGCGCCTATGCCCGGCAGACCGGCGGTCCGGCCGCCGAGCGGGCCATGCGTGACTACCAGCAGGCCGTCGTGGAGCTGGGCTTCCTGCACAGCCGCTACCTGCGCGGCGTACCCCCTCCGGACTTCGCGGACCGCGGAGGCGACTACGTTGCACGCATCCGTGCGATCCGGCCCTCGATCGCGTTTCCGGGACAGGTGGTACCCATCCGATGACGGACACGACGAGCGGCCCGCAGATGCTCACGGCGCTGGTGCGTCTGCGCGCCGTGCTGCAGGCCGCTGTGCTGCCGCTGGAGCTGCCGGGTGTCGAGGAGCGCCGCAGCGCCCGCGCGGCGATGGTCGACCAGCTGGAGGACTACATCATCCCGCGCGTGGTCACGCTGGAGGCACCGCTCCTGGCGGTGGTCGGCGGCTCCACCGGCGCCGGCAAGTCGACCCTGGTCAACTCCCTGGTGGGCACCGTCGTCACCGAGTCCGGTGTGCTCCGGCCCACCACCCGTTCACCGGTCCTCGTGCACAACCCCGCCGACGCGAGGTGGTTCGGCGCGGACCGGCTCCTGCCCGAGCTCGAGCGGGTGAGCCGACCCACCCATGATCCGCGGGCCGTGCAGCTGGTGCCGCTCGACGTCGTACCCCAGGGTCTCGCCATCCTGGACGCACCCGACGTCGACTCCGTCGAGGAGAGCAACCGCCACCTGGCCGCCGAGCTCCTGGCCGCCGCCGACCTGTGGATCTTCGTCACCTCGGCGGCGCGGTATGCCGACCAGGTGCCGTGGGACTTCCTCAGGCAGGCCGCGGAGCGGTCGGCTGCCGTCGCGATCGTGCTCGATCGCACCCCGCCCGACGCTGTGGGGACCGTGGCGACCCACCTGGCCCGGATGTTGGCGGCGCGTGGCCTCCGCGACTCGCCGTTGTTCACCGTCCACGAGACGGGGCTCAACGACCAGGGGCTCCTGCCTCCGCGCCATGTCGCGGAGATCCGGCGCTGGTTGACGCAGCTGGGCGACGACGCGGACGCGCGGGCGGCCATGGTCAGGCAGACCCTCGACGGCGCCATCAGGACCCTCGCCCGCCGCGCTCACACGGTGGCCGACGCCTGTCTGGAGCAGGCGGAGGCCGCCGACCGGCTGCGGGCCGGCGCCGACGCGGCGTACGACGAGGAGATCCGCAAGATCCTCGAGGCCACCGCCGACGGCACCGTGCTCCGTGGTGAGGTGCTGGTGCGCTGGCAGGAGTTCGTCGGCACCGGCGAGCTGGTCAAGTCGCTCGAGGCGCGGGTGGGCTGGCTCCGCGACCGCATGGTCAACGCGATCAAGGGCAAGCCGCAGCAGGCCGAGC
>DAINSL010000035.1:9675-26410 GCA_036741335.1 Nocardioides sp.
GGTCAGCGTCGCGGTCGAGTCGAGCCTGGAGACGCTGATCCTCGAGCACGCGGAGGCCGCCGCCGAGCGCGCCGAGGCGTCGTGGCAGACGCTCGCCCCGGGCCAGGAGCTGCTCTCGGACGTCGGCGAGGACCTGGGCCGTGCCTCGCGCGGGTTGCGCCGCAAGGCCGAGCGCGCCGTGCGTGAGTGGCAGCAGGAGGTGCTCGACATGGTCCGCACCGAGGGAGCCGACAAGCGCACCACCGCGCGGTTCCTGGCGTACGGCGTGAACGGTCTCTCGGTGACCTTGATGGTCGTGGTGTTCGCGCAGACCGTGGGACTCACCGGTGCCGAGGTCGGCATCGCCGGAGGGGGAGCCCTGCTCGGTCAGAAGCTCCTCGAGGCAGTGTTCGGCGACCAGGCCGTGCGCACGCTGTCGGAGCGGGCCCGGCGCACGCTCGAGATCCGGGTGCGCGCACTGCTCGACGACGAGCGTGCCCGCTATCTCGACCTGCTCGGCAGCCTGGGCCTCGAGGCAGGTGCGGCCGACCGGGTGCGCGACGCGGCCCGGAAGGTCGACGATCTCCGGTTCGCCGGCGCCGAACGCCCCAGCACCCACTCCCACTAGGCTCGTACGCGTCGTTGCACGTGGTGCGTGTCGAGGGAGAACATGTCGTCCTTGTTGGAAGGAGCCAAGAGACTCGTGTCTCACGGCTCGGATCTGGGCAACCGGATCGAAGGTCTCGGGCAGGCCAGCGAGGCTGCTCGCGGCCGCCTCGCCGACCCCGTGGTGGACGACGCCGACGCGGTCGTGACGCGCGCCGCCGGCAGGCTCGGCCTCGCCGCCGACCACACCGTGGTGGCGCTCGCCGGAGCCACCGGATCCGGGAAGTCCTCGACCTTCAACGCGCTGGCCGGCGTCGACCTCTCCCCGGTGGGTGTTCGCCGGCCGACCACCTCGTGGGCGACCGCCTGCGTATGGGGCAAGGAGGGCGCCGACGAGCTGCTCGAGTGGCTCGGGATCGCGCCCCGGCACCAGGTGATGCGCGACTCGCTGCTCGACCTGGGCAAGGAGGACAGCGCGCTGCAGGGCGTCGTACTCCTCGACCTGCCCGACCACGACTCGACCGAGGTGTCCCACCACCTCGAGGTCGACCGCCTCGTCGAGCTGACCGACCTCATGGTGTGGGTGCTCGACCCGCAGAAGTACGCCGACGCCGCCATCCACGACCGCTACCTCGCGCGGCTCGCGTCCCACAAGGACGTGATGCTGGTCGTGCTCAACCACATCGACCAGGTGCCGGTCGAGCGGCGCCAGTTGATGCTCGACGACGTTCGCCGACTCGTCGACGCCGACGGGCTCGACGGCGTACCCGTGCTCGCGACCAGCGCCCGCACGGGCGAGGGGGTCGACGCGCTGCGCGAGGAGATCCAACGCAGGGTCAAGGCAAAGAAGGTGACTCGCTCCCGGATCGAGGCCGACATCAGGGACGCCGCGACCCGGCTGCAGCAGTCCAGCGGCACGAGCGCCCATCCCCAGCTGTCGAAGGACCGGATCGCGGCCCTCGAGGACGCCTTCGCCGACTCGGCCGGCGTGCCGACCGTGGTGGCGGCCGTCGAGGCCGCGACCCGCCTGCGCGCCGGGCGAGCCACGGGCTGGCCGGTCACGTCGTGGCTGTCGCGCCTGCGTCCCGACCCGCTGAAGCGGCTCCATCTCGACCTCGGGGACGTCGGCAAGGAGTTCACGCGCCGTGGTCGTACCTCGGTGCCGGCAGCCACGCAGGTGCAGCGGGCGCGTGTGGACAGCGAGGTACGGGCCGTCGCCGACGAGGTCTCGGCGGCGCTGACCCGACGGTGGGCCGACGCCGTACGCCGGGCCTCGGTGTCGCGCCTGCCCGACCTCAACGACCGTCTCGACTCCGCGCTGTCGGACACCCAACTGCACGCCGACCGCATCCCGGTCTGGGCCGGTCTGGTCCGGGTGCTGCAGTGGGCCCTCCTCCTCGCCGCGCTCACCGGTGCGGGCTGGCTGGCGGTGCTGGCCGGCAACCGCTACCTGAGCGACTCCACCCCTTCGACCCCCGAGGTGGGCGGTCTCCTGCTGCCCACGGTTCTGTTCCTCGGCGGAGTCGTGCTCGGGGTTCTGCTCGCCGTGGTGTGTCGGGTGCTGGTCTCCGGGACCGCCCGTTCGCGGGCCCGCACGGCCGATCACCGGCTGCGGGCGGCCATCTCGAATGTCGCCGACGAGCTGGTCGTCGGCCCGGTGCGGGGCGAGCTGACGGCGTACGACACGGTGCGCGACGGCCTCACCCGCGCCCTGAAATAGCCCGCCTTCCGTCCACAGCCGCCCGCCCTGTACGCCGCGTCCACAGGCCCGTGGCGACGGGTCCGATCGTGTCGGTGCCCCTCACGAGGCTCGTTTTCCAGAACCCGTTCGAGACCGAGGAGACACGATGAACGAGACCTTCGTCACCCTGTCCGGCTGGCTGGGCGGCGAAGTGACGCTGCGCCAGGCCGCCGGAGTGCCGGTGGCCAGCTTCCGGGTGGCCAGCACGCCGCGCCGCTACCAGCGCAAGACCGAGAGCTGGGAGGACGGCGACACCCAGTGGTACTCCGTGAACGCCTGGCGCACCCTCGCGGAGAACTGCGAGCAGTCGCTGCGCCGGGGCGACCCGGTGGTGGTGCACGGCAAGCTGAGTGCGCATGTGTGGACCAACAAGGCCGGCCTCGAGGTGACCACGTTCGAGGTGGAGGCGGCGTTCGTCGGCCACGACCTCAACCGCGGCACCAGCGCGTTCCACCGCCGCAAGCTCAACGCGGCCGCGGGCGAGCCTCCGGTGACCGACGAGGCAGGGGATGCGGAGGTGTCGCCGACGCGGGAGCAGGAGTCCGCGGTGCACGCCGCCTGAGCCCGGCGGGAGCCGGAGTCGGGGTGGCCCCGATCGGGTGTTCCGACCCGTCTCCCCGTAGGGTTTCCAGACATGGCTGACTTCGTCTTCACCCTGCGAAACGTGCGCAAGACGCACGGCGACAAGGTGGTCCTCGACAACGTCACGCTGTCGTTCCTGCAGGGCGCCAAGATCGGCGTCGTCGGGCCCAACGGCACGGGCAAGTCCACCCTGCTCAAGATCATGGCGGGGCTGGAGCACGCCAGCAACGGCGACGCCATCATCGACCCCGACGCCACGGTCGGCATGCTCCAGCAGGAGCCGCCGCTGACCGAGGGCAAGACGGTCCTGGAAAACGTCGAGGAAGCGGTCCACGAGCTCAAGGCCAAGATGGCGCGCCTGGAGGCCGCCTACATGGAGATGGGCGACCCGGACGCCGATCAGGACGCGCTGATGAAGGAGACGGGCGACCTCCAGACCGCCCTCGACCACGCCGGAGCGTGGGACCTCGACAGTCGGCTCGACCAGGCGATGGACGCCCTGCGCTGCCCCCCGCCCGAGGTGCTGGTGGACCACCTCTCCGGTGGCGAGCGGCGCCGCGTCGCCCTCTGCAAGCTCCTGCTCCAGCAGCCCGACCTGCTGCTGCTCGACGAGCCGACCAACCACCTCGACGCCGAGTCGGTGCAGTGGCTCGAGAGCCATCTCGCGGCCTACCCCGGCTGTGTCCTGGCCGTCACCCACGACCGTTACTTCCTCGACAACGTCGCCGAGTGGATCCTCGAGCTCGACCGGGGCAAGGCCCACCCCTACGAGGGCAACTACTCGACGTACCTCGAGACGAAGCAGGAGCGCCTCAAGATCGAGGGGGCGAAGGACGCCAAGCGCGCCAAGATGCTGGAGCGCGAGCTCGAGTGGGTGCGGTCGAACCCCAGGGCGCGACAGGCCAAGAGCAAGGCGCGACTGTCCCGCTACGACGAGATGGCGGCCGAGGCCGACCGCAACCGCAAGATCGACACCGGGGAGATCAACATCCCGGCGGGTCCCCGGCTGGGTGACATCGTGCTCGAGGCACGCGGCCTGGCCAAGGGCTTCGAGGGCCGCACCCTCATGCACGACCTCTCCTTCACCGTGCCTCGTGCCGGCATCGTCGGCGTCATCGGCCCCAACGGCGTCGGCAAGACGACGCTGTTCCGGATGGTCATCGGAGAGGAGAAGCCCGACGACGGCGAGCTCATCGTCGGCCAGACCGTGAAGATCTCCTACGTCGACCAGAGCCGCGGCGGGCTCGACCCCCAGAAGAACGTCTGGGAGGTGGTCTCCGACGGGCTGGACTTCATCAAGGTCGCCAACTTCGAGATGCCGTCTCGCGCGTACGTCGCCTCCTTCGGGTTCAAGGGACCCGACCAGCAGAAGCGCGCCGGCGTGCTGTCCGGAGGCGAGCGCAACCGGCTCAACCTCGCGCTCACGCTCAAGATGGGCGGCAACCTCCTGATGCTCGACGAGCCGACCAACGACCTCGACGTCGAGACGCTTCAGTCTCTCGAGGACGCACTCCTGGAGTTCCCGGGCTGTGCCGTGGTGACCTCCCACGACCGGTGGTTCCTGGACCGGATCGCGACCCACATCCTGGCCTGGGAGGGCGACGAGGACGACGAGGCGAAGTGGTTCTGGTTCGAGGGGAACTTCGCGGCCTACGAGGAGAACAAGATCGAGCGACTGGGCATCGAGGCGGCGCGGCCGCACCGGGTGACCCACCGTCGACTCACCCGCGACTGACCGGTCCGGGTGCGCCGTCGCTCAGGGGCGGATGTCCATCTCGGGGTGGCAGGCGATGAGCCGATCCGACACCGCGTCCATGACCCGTCCGACGGCCGCGAAGTCCTCGGGACGGACCAGGTCGACGAGGTAGTCACGCACCCCGGTCACGTGCACGTGAGCAGCCGCGACGAGCAACGCGTGCCCCTCGTCGGTGAGGCGACAGACGATGCCGCGACCGTCCTCTGGTGAGGACGTCCGGTCCACCAACCCCGCCTTCTGCATCCGGGTCACCGTGTGCGTGACCCGGCTGCGACTGTGGGCCAGGGCGTCGGCGAGCTGAGCCATCCGCATCTGGCGCTGCGGGCGTTCGGAGAGGCGGACCAGGATCTCGTACTCGGTCAGCGAAAGCCCGAACTCACGCTGCAGATCGGCATCGAGCCGGTCGGTCAGCAGCGTCACGCCCACGACGAACGACCGCCAGGACGACTGTTGGTCAGCGTCGAGCCAGTGAGTCCCCCGGACCTGTGACATGGCGAAATCGTATCGAGGGTCGTGCGGAATCCGTCGACCATCGCTCTTCGGCGGGTCAGGAGAGCCGCTCGAGGATCAGGGCCATGCCCTGACCGCCCCCCACACACATCGTGATCAGGCCGATGGACTTGTCGTGCCAGTCCAGCGAGTTGAGCATCGTGTTCTGGAGTCGCGCGCCGGTCATTCCGAAGGGGTGACCCACGGCGATGGCGCCCCCGTTGACGTTGAGACGGTCGAGGTCGATGCCGAGATCCTGGTACGACGGCACCACCTGCGCGGCGAAGGCCTCGTTGATCTCGACCAGGTCGATGTCGCCGATGCCCATTCCGGCATGGGCGAGAGCGCGCCGGGTGGCCTCCACCGGTCCGAGGCCCATGATCTCGGGGGACAGGGCGCTGACCCCGGTCGAGACGATCCGCGCCAGTGGGGTGAGCCCGAGCTCCGCGGCCAAGGTGTCGGACATGACCACGACCGCCGCGGCGCCGTCGTTCAGCGGGCAGCAGTTGCCGGCCGTGACGACCCCGTCGGGCCGGAAGACCGGCTTCAGCTGCGAGACCGCCTCCAGGGTGACGCCGGCGCGAGGCCCGTCGTCGGCGGTGACCTCGATCCCGTCGGGGGTGGTGACGGGTGTGATCTCTCGCGCCCAGAAGCCGTCGGCGATGGCCTTCTCCGCGAGGTTCTGCGACCGCACGCCGAACTCGTCGAGCTCCAGGCGGGACAGTCCACGGAGGGTGGCGACGTTCTCGGCGGTCTGGCCCATCGCCATGTAGGCGTCGGGGACGATGCCGTCCGCTCGCGGGTCGTGCCAGCGTTCACCAGCGGAAACCTGCTCGGCCCGGCTCGTGGTGCGTGACACGGCCTCGTCGAAGAGCGGGTTGCGAGTGTCGGGCCAGGAGTCGGAGCTGCCCTTCACGAAGCGCGACACCGTCTCGACGCCGGCGGAGACGAACACGTCGCCCTCGCCGGCCTTGATCGCGTGGAACGCCATCCTCGTGGTCTGCACCGATGACGCGCAGTAGCGGGTGATCGTCGCCCCGGGGACGTCGTCCATGCCGTTGATGACGTTGACGATCCGCGCCATGTTGAAGCCGCTCTCGCCGCCCGGCAGGCCGCAGCCGAGGTAGACGTCGTCCACGTCGTGGCGGTCCAGGGCCGGGATCTTGTCGAGCGCGGTCCGGATCATGAGCGCCGCGAGGTCGTCGGGCCGCACGTCCCGCAGCGAACCCCTGCCGGCCCGACCGATCGGGGACCGAGCAGCGGAGACGATGACTGCTTCGGGCACGAGGGGCTCCGATCGTGATCGGGAGGGCGGACCTAGGTCACCCTAGTCCGCCCATGAGGACCTCGATCGACTGCCGGACGAACGGTCGGCGGGACCCCTCGGGCCGGGGCAGGGCACCGAAGAGGATGCCGTCGAACGACGCGACCAGGGTCTCGGCGCGAGCGCCGCTGTGGGCCTTTCCACGGGCGGCCAGGATCGTCTCGACCAGGCCGATCAGCCGACGGCGGTTGCTCACCAGGATCTCCGCCAGCTCCGGGTCGCGCGACGACTCCAGCGACAGCTCCATGCGTGCCAGCAGCAGCTCGCGCTCGTCGAGCCAGCGCATGAAGAAGCTGGTCACGGTGTCGATCGCCTGGTCGTCCTCGAGCTGGCAGGTGGACAGGTCCGCCGCCAGCTTCTCCACGTCGGCGGTGAGACTTCCCGCGACGTACGACGTGAGCGCCGCTACCAGGGCCTTGCGCGTGCGGAGGTACGCCGAGCAGCTGCCCTCGGGCAGACCCGCCTCGCGGTCCACGGCGCGGTGGGTCAGGCCGCGCAGGCCCTGCTCGGCCACGACGTGCAGGGCGGCGCGGAGCAGGAGCTCCATCCGCGGCGTGCGCTCTCGTTCCTGCGTCAACGGTCCTCGCTCACCAGTCTGTGACGCGCGACACTACCCGTCGAGGTTGCACCGGCAGGAGTGACCTCGTATTTTCTACATATGTAGAGATTCTACAGAAGTAGAACGAATGCTGAGGTGTTTCACATGGCCGTCTTCAACTCCACGCTGATGGGCTACTACCTCCTCGGCGTCCTCACCCTCGCCGCGATCGCCCTTGCCCTCGCCGTCGGTGTGGTCGTCCAGGCCGCAGCCAGCACCCGCCGGGTGCGTCTCTCGCGCCACCAGTCGAGGCGGCGCACCCACTACGGTCGCGCCGTCCTGCACCACTGACCGGGCGCCCACGCCCCGACCTGCTGATGGCAGGATCGGGGCGTGCGTCATGTGTACGAGTGTCCGATGCGTCGCGACGACGTGCACGGCGACGGTAACCTCAACAACGTCTTCTACCTCGACTACCTCCAAGAGGCCCGGCTCGACCTGCTGCGGCACCACGACACCGACGTGTCGCCGCGGTCCGGCGAGGGCGTGGTCGTGGTCCGCACGGTGATCGAGTACCTCCGCCCGGTGCCGCTCCGGCGGACGGTGCCGGTCGCCACCTGGGTCACCGAGGTGCGCGCCGCGTCCTTCACGCTCGGCTACGAGCTGGTCACCGAGTCCAAGGAGGGGGAGCCCGTGGTGCACGCCCGCGCCACGACGGTGCTCGCGCCGTACGTTTTCGCCGAGAACCGGCCGCGCCGGCTGAGCGCCGAGGAGCGGGCCAAGCTGTTGGCCGGGATCGAGCCGCCGCCGCTGGCTGACCCGCCGCGGACACCTTGGGAACCGGTGGGCACGCAGGCATACCACCTGCCGGTCCGGGTCCGCTTCTCCGACATCGACCTGCTCGGGCACGTGAACAACGTGCGGTACGTCGAGTACGTCGAGGAGGCGACCACCGCGATGGCCATCGAGGTCTTCACCGAGGCGCGGGTGAACGGCACCGTCTCCCTGGTGGTGGCGCGCACCGAGATCGACTACGTCGGCCAGATGAACCTGCGACCCGAGCCGTACGACGTGTGGAGCCGGGTCGCGCACGTCGGCACCACGTCGTACTCCGCGGTGTCCGAGATCCGTGACGGCGACGCCGTGATGGCCAGGGCCCGGATCGTGAAGGTCTCGGTCGACGAGGACGACCGGCCGACGCCGTGGCTGCCGGCGCACGCAGACGGGTTTCGGCGACGCATGGCCACCATGGTCAGCGGCTGACCACGACTCCCAGGCCGCGCAGGCGGCGCAGGCCCCGGTGATGGGCCACGCGGACGGCCGTGGCCGACATGTCGAGGGCGGCACAGGTGGACCGCACGTCGAGACCGACCACGTCGAGGCAGGCCAGGACCTGGCGCTCCCGCTCCGGCAGGTGGGAGAGCAGCCAGGTGATCCACCCGTCCGACTCCGGTCCGACGCTCGCCGGCGCGGCGTGCACGGTCGTGGAGAGCTCCAGAATCTCGGCCGACGCGGGAGAGGTCATCCGGCGGCCGGACTTGCGCTGGGCATTACGGGCCTGGAGCCGGGCGATGCCGAACAACCAGCCGGCGAAGTCGCCGGACGAGCCTTCGAAGTCCGCGATGCGTGAGGCGGCGGTCAGCCAAGCCTCAGCCGCCACATCCTCCGGCGCAACGCCGGCGTCTCGCGACGGGAGGGTGGCCAGCCAGACCACCAGCCGACCCGCGTGGGCCGTGTAGAGGGCGCGCCACGCCGCGTGATCGCCCTGTTTGGCCCCTGCGATCGTCTCGTCGTCGGCCGCGAGGATGGTGCTAATCAGCAACCCCCGCCAGGCCGTTGATGTCGGGACCGCCGGACGAACCGTCCGAGCCGTCGCCGTCGACGCGACCTTCCGAGGATCCGCCGGATGTGCCGTCGGAGCTGCCGTCGGAGCCCTCGTCGCCACCACCGTCACCGCTGTTGTCCCCATCGCCGCCGCCGTCGCTGGGGTCCTCGCTGGGCTCATGGGTCGGGTCGTGACTGGGGCCACCGGGGCCGGGACCCTGCTCACCGGTCGTGGCGCCGTCGGTCGCGGTGCTGGTCGGGAGGGCGTCCTCGGTTGAGACACTGGTCGACTCGTGTGGGGCACCGGCACCGATCTGGCGGCCAGGCTGTCCGTCGCCATGGTGCGAACCGGTGTGGCCGGACGTCGTCTTCGGCGACCGGGGAGAGTCCGTCCCGTGGCTGGTGATCGGCGGGCTGGGCAACGGGTGCGAGTGGTTCATCTGGCTGGCTGCCGCGGCCGCCCCGGCGGCGATGGCGGCCACGGCCGCGGCCGCTGCCAGAGAGCGCCCGGTGGCGACGCCGAAGACGGCCCCGCCCGACGAAGTGGGGCGGGAGGCGAGTGCCAGCTCGGCCAGCCGGCGCACGAAGGCGTCGTCAGCCTCCAGTCTGGGCAGTTCGCACCGCAACGAGGTGTACGTCACCGCTGTCCTTCTTCCTCACTGGCCACCTGCTGGCACCTTTCCACTCCACCGGGGGGTCGTGGGCGGGAAGGCGCCAGCTCGTGGTCGTCGGACGGGGTCAGTCGCCGCTGTTGTCGCCGCCGGTGTCGCCCTGGTCGTCGCCGGAGGTGTCACCCTGGTCGTCGCCCTGGTCGTTGTTGTCGCCCTGGTCGTCGCCGGAGGTGTCACCGGGGTTGTCGTCGCCCTGGTCGTCGCCCTGGTTGTCGCCCTGGTTGTCGCCCTGGTCGTCGTCACCGGGGACTTCGGTGGGCTCGTCCGTCGGGTTGTCGGTCGGCTCATCGGTCGGGTCGTCCGTCGGCTCCTCGGTGGGGTCGTCGGAAGGGTCGTCCGACGACGGGAGCGTCCCCGTGGCCGGACCCTGCCCGGTGGCGCGGTGAGCCCCTTGACCATGGACACGAGTGTGCCCCTGATGACGGTTCAGGTTGTCTGTCTTGGCCGGATGGGTCGTTGAGTTCGTCGGAGTGCGCTGCGCGGGGTGTCCGGAGCTCGCGAAGGCGCCAGCGGCGTAGCTGCCACCGACGGCCACCACGGCGAGCGAGCCGCCGATCGCGATCATCCTGCGTACCTGAACGGTGTTCATGACGCTCCTTGGGGGTAGGCGAGTCCTGGTACATACACCTGTCGCGAGAGCCCCCGGGTGTTA
Organism: Nocardioides sp.; assembly: GCA_036741335.1. Classification (GTDB taxonomy): domain Bacteria; phylum Actinomycetota; class Actinomycetes; order Propionibacteriales; family Nocardioidaceae; genus Nocardioides. Next base: position 19,838 of record DAINSL010000035.1, read on the forward strand.
CATCACTCGAAGGAGTTCACCATGAACTGCGCGGCGTGGGTGACGTAGTCCCAGAACTGCGCATCCTGCTCTGCGGGCAGCCCGATCTCGTCGAGGGCGGCGCGGAAGTGGGTCAACCAGTGGTCCTTGGCAACAGGGGTCACCGCGAAGGGGGCATGCCGCATCCGGAGCCGCGGGTGCCCGCGCCGGTCGGAGTACGTCGTGGGGCCGCCCCAGTACTGCATCAGGAACAGCCGGAACCGCTCCTCGGCCGGCCCGAGGTCCTCGTCGGGATAGAGCGGGCGAAGCACCTCGTCCCCGGAAACGCCACGGTAGAACGCCGCGACGATCGCGGTGATCGTCTCTTCGCCGCCGATCTCGTCGTAGAACGTGCTCACGGGGACATTGTCCCGGTCGCCCTCGCCGCGTCACGCATCGGCTGAGTCGGCACCAACCGGCGCCGGCTCGGAATCCGCGTTGGCGCGGTTCATCACGACCGAGGTTGGGTACGGCGCCTCGATGTCCTCGTGGTCGAAGCGGGCCTTGATCCGCTCCCGCATCGCCCGGGCGACACGCCACTGCTCCATCGGGGCTGTCTTGAGCGTCACGCGCAGGGTGATCGCATCCGGGGTGATCGCCTCGATGCCCCAGATCTCGGGCTGCTCGATGATCACGCCCTCGAACTCGTCGTCCTTCCACAGGTCGTCGCTCACCTCGGTCAGCACGCGGCGTACCTTCGCGAGGTCCTCACGGGCGCTGACCTGGACGTCCAGCACCGTGCGCGCCCAGTTCTGGCTCATGTTGCCGACCCGGAGGAGCTCGCCGTTGCGGACGTACCAGACAGTGCCGTTGGTGTCGCGGAGCCGGGTCACCCGGAGACTGACCGCCTCGACCGTGCCGGAGAGGTCGTCACCGACGTCGATGACGTCTCCGACGCCGTACTGGTCCTCGAAGATCAGGAAGATGCCCGAGAGGAAGTCCTTCACCAGAGTCTGGGAGCCGAAGCCGAGGGCGACGCCGAGGATGCCGGCGCTGGCGATGACCGGCCCGATGTTGAGCCCGAGCGCGCTCAGCATCATGGTCACGATGACCGCGACGACCACGCCGGAGGTGATGCTCTTCAGCAGGGTGCCCATCGTCTGGGCACGCTGCACGCGGCGGGTCGAGCCCGGTGGGGGAGTCGTGGAGCTGCGTCCGAGCGCGGCCTGGGTGATCCGGTCGGGCAGGACCCCCTCCTCGGCACGGCGGACCAGGCGGTCGACCAGACGGTGCAGCACGAGCTGTGTGACCAGGCCGATGACGACGAGGGCGATCAGCGTGGCCGACTTCGCTGCCACCACCGATCCGAGGTGCTGCCACTTGTCCTGGGTGATCAGGGTGAGTGCGTCGGGCATGGCTACCAGTATCCTCATCGCGTGACCTCGAAGTCCCCTGCCCCGCGCCGCGTCGCTCTCGTTGTGGGGTCCGCCACGTTGCTCCTCATGGCGTACGCCGGACCCGCTGCGGCAGACATCCCGGACGGCTGGAGCGACCCCGCGCCGGTGCCGGTGTTGCACGACCTGCTGTTCCTGCTGGGCATTCCCCTGCTGATCACACTGGCCATCTTCGCTGCGGTGTACCTGCCCGGGATCGTCCGCGGTGAGTCCGTCGCCCCCGCCGGGGCCAAGGCCGACGACCAGTGGTTCGGCGGCCGTCGCGACACCGCCGAGCTCCAGTCGGCACCGACAGGAGCAGACGTCGACGGCTCGGACGGTGACCGCGAGACCGGCGGCGCCAGCGGCAGCTGGTGAGTGCGGTGGCTCGCGAGTTCAACGCCTCCCAGCGGGTGGCGATCGACCAGGCGATCCGGGCGGCCGAGCAGGTGTCACGCTTCGAGTTCTCGGTCTTCGTCGGCACCGCCGAGGGCGGGTCTCGTCAGTTCGCCGAGCGTCTCCACGCCGCCCTGTCGACGCCCGAACGCAGCGTGCTGATCATGGTCGACCCGGTGGCGCGCCACCTCGAGGTCGTCACCGGCGCCGACGTACGCCGATGCCTGACGGACCACGACGTGGCCCTGGCCGTCCTCGAGATCCGGACCGAGTTCGCCACCGGCGACCTGGTCCGCGGGCTCCGTCGCGGCATCAGCATGCTGGCGATGCAGGCCCGCGCTCCGCGCACCCTCCACGCCCAGCCCTGACTCGACTGGCCCTGGCTCGACTAGCGCTGACCCGGCTCGTGTTCACCGATCAGCCGTCGGCGTCCTTCCGCTGGGCGGCGAGTGCGCGGACCACGTCGGCGCGGCCCTCGTTCACGTAGCGCTTGGCCGCCGGGTTGGCAGGAGACTCATCGAGCCAGCGGTCGATCCGCGCCACGAGCTCCGGACTGCCCATCGGCACCGGGAAGGCGTCCTCCAGGGCGCTGCTGGCCATGTGGGTGCCGAGCCGCTCCCAGATCGTGTCCGCCGCCTCGAGGTACTTCTCGACGTACGGCGCGAGCACGTCCTCCTGGCCATGTCGCATGAAGGCCCCGGCGATGGAGCGGTGCGTCTCGTTGGGCACGTTCGGGTTGTCGACGAGGTCGGCCCACGCGGCGGCCTTGGCCTCGGCCGTCGGCCGCGAGGCGAGGGCCGCGGCCGCGCGCTCCATACCCGCGATCGTGTGGTCGCCGTCGAGCTCCTCCTGGATCCGTACCTCGTCGGCAGCGCCGGCCTTGGCGAGCCCGATCAGGAGCGTCCAACGCAGGTCGGTGTCGACCTCGAGACCCTCGAGGGTCACCGAACCGTCGAGCAGTCCGGCCACCTCCGCCTTGCCCTCCTCGGAGACCAGGGCCGCGGCGTGGGCACGTGCGAACGTCAGCTGCTGGTCGCTGCCCGGCTCGGCCGCGTGGAGCAGGTCGCGGAGGCCGGCCTCCCAAGTGGCGCGGAGCGCGTCGCGGTGCGCCGGGTCGGAGTAGAGGTTGATCGCCGCCGCCGCGTAGTTGGGAATGGCGCGCACGCCGAAGGAGTCGGTCTCGGTACCGATGTTGGTCAGCACGAGCGTCACGAAGTCCGTGGCCGTCATCTCCGCATCGCGGGTCATGTCCCATGCCGCGCCCCAGCACAGCGCCCGGGCCAACGACTCGTCGAGCAGTCGCAGCCCCTTGATCACGGTCTCGAGCGACCGCTCACCGAGGCGGATCTTGGCGTAGGTCAGGTCGCCGTCGTTGAGCAGCAGCAGGTCCGGCTGCTTCTCCCCGACCAGGGCAGGGATCGCGGTGAGGTCACCCTCGATGTCGGTCTCGACGTTGCGGCGACGCACCAGGCGGCCGTTCGTCTCGTCGTACAGGCCGATGCCGAGGCGGTGGCGTCGCAGCGTCGTGTTGTCGCCTGCCGCGCTCTGGCGCACCCCGAACGACGTGTAGGTGCCGTCGGCGGCCAGCTCGAACTCCGGCGCCAGCGTGTTGACACCACTGGTCTGCAGCCACTCCTTGGCCCAGGCGTCCAGCTCACGACCGGAGGCCTTCTCCAGAGCGGTCAACAGGTCGACGAACTCGGAGTTCGCGAAGGCGTGGTCCTTGAAGTACTGCCGCAGGCCGACCAGGAACGGCTCGAGCCCGACCCAGGCCACCAGCTGCTTGAGCACCGAGGCGCCCTTGGCGTAGGTGATGCCGTCGAAGTTGACCTCGACGGCCTCCAGGTCGTAGTTGTCCGCCGCGATCGGGTGGGTCGACGGCAGCTGGTCCTGACGGAGTGCCCAGTTCTTGCGGGCATTGGTGAAGCCGGTCCAGGACTCGGTGAACTCGGTGTTCTCGACCGCGGCGTGGTAGCACGCCCACTCGGCGAACGACTCGTTGAGCCAGAGGTCGTCCCACCACCGCATCGTGACGAGGTCGCCGAACCACATGTGCGCCATCTCGTGCAGGATCACCGAGCAGCGGAACTCGTAGAACGCGGCGTCCTGGCGGCTTCGTGGGAGGTACTCGTCGCGGAGCGTGATCGCGCCGGCGTTCTCCATGGCGCCGGCGTTGTACTCCGGCACGTAGAGCTGGTCGTACTTCTGGAACGGGTAGGGGAAGTCGAAGGCCTCCTCGAAGAACTCGAAACCCTGCCGCGTCATCGTCAGCAATGCCTCGACGTCGAGGTGCTCGACCATCGCCTGTCGGCAGTAGTGACCGAGCGGGATCTGGCCGTAGGGGCCGTCGTACAAGTCGAGGTGCTCGTGGTACTCCCCGGCGATGAGTGCGGTGACGTAGGTCGACATGCGCTTGGACTCCGGGAAGCTCCACCGGGCCTTGTCGTCACCCAGCTCCTCGGGCTCCGGGGTCGGCGCGTTGGAGATGACCTTCCAGCCCGAGGGAGCGGTGACCGTCCAGGTGAACACGGCCTTCAGGTCGGGCTGCTCGAACGTGGTGAACACGCGTCGGGCGTCGGGCACCTCGAACTGGGTGTAGAGGTAGACCCGGTCGTCCACGGGGTCGACGAAGCGGTGCAGGCCCTCACCGGAGTGGGAGTAGGTGCACTCGGCGCGGACGACCAGCTCGTTCTCGGTCTGGAGGCCGGACAGCGCGATCCGGCTCTTCTGGTACGACGCGGCCTCGTCGACCGGCTCGCCGTTCAGCGTGATCTCGTGGACGATCGCATCGACCAGGTCGGCGAACGTCTCGGCACCGGGCTCACGGCAGACGAAGCGCACGGTGGTGGTGGACGTGAAGGTCTTGTCGCCGGTCGTGAGGTCCAGGTCGATGGAGTACGACGTGACTTCGAGGAGGGCGGCGCGGGTGGCGGCCTCTTCCCGAGTGAGGTTGGTTCCAGGCATGGGCCGATCCTGCCACCCCACCTGACCCGGGCCACAACCGATATCGATCACGACTCGGCGACGGTTCTTCCCGCTGGCGCGGGAATGGTCCGCTCGCGAGAGAAGCTCACCTGCATCACGACTCGGCGACGTGGCTTCTCGCGGACCCTTCCCGCTGGCGCGGGAATGGTCCGCTCGCGAGAGAAGCTCACCTGATCATGACTCGGCCACGTGGCCTCTCGCGGACCCTTCCCGCTGGCGCGGGAATGGTCCGCTCGGGCCAGGGGTTCTCCTCTCATGACCGACAGTGCCGACTTCTGGTTCGACCCGCTGTGCCCCTTCGCCTGGATCACGTCGCGCTGGATGCTCGAGGTCGAGCAGGTGCGTGACGTCACCGTCAACTGGCGGGTGATGAGCCTCTACTTCCTGAACAAGGACCGCGACCTGTCCGAGGACTACCAGAGCCGCGTCGCACGCGGCCTCCCCATCGGCCGGGTGCTGATCGCGGCCGAGCAGAGGGTCGGTGCCGAGGCTCTGGGTCCGCTCTACACAGCCTTCGGTTCCCGCATCCACCACGAGAAGCAGGAGGTCGGTCGCGACCTGGTCGTGGCCGCCCTCGCGGACGCCGGTCTCCCGGCGGACCTGGTCGAGGCGATGGACGACTCGTCGTACGACGACGCCCTGCGCGCCTCTCACCAGGAGGCGATGGACCGCGTCGGCGACGATGTCGGCACGCCGACCATCGCGTTCAACGACTCGTCGTTCTTCGGTCCGGTCCTGTCGAAGATCCCGCGCGGTGAGGACGCCGGCCGGATCTGGGACGGCACCATCGCCCTGGCCGCGTTCCCCTACTTCTTCGAGATCAAGCGCACCCGCGTCGGCGAGCTCGACTTCAGCTGAACCTGCCGGGCAAACCCGTGGCGCCGCCTCACTAGGCTTGCGGGCATGACCCATGTCCTGTCCGCTGTCGCCTGGCCGTACGCCAACGGCCCGCGCCACATCGGCCACGTGGCCGGTTTCGGTGTGCCCTCCGACGTGTTCAGCAGGTACATGCGGATGGCCGGCCACGACGTACTGATGGTCTCGGGCACCGACGAGCACGGCACCCCGATCCTGGTTGCCGCGGACGCGGCCGGGGTGACCGCGCGCGACCTAGCGGACAAGAACAACGCGGTGATCGTGCAGGACCTCGTCGATCTCGGCCTGTCCTACGACCTCTTCACCCGTACGACGACCGGCAACCACTACCGCGTGGTCCAGGAGATGTTCACGACCGTCCACCGCAACGGCTACATGGTCGAGAAGACCGCCAAGGGCGCGGTCAGCCCCACGACCGGCCGCACGCTGCCGGACCGCTACATCGAGGGCACCTGCCCGATCTGCGGCTACCCCGACGCGCGGGGCGACCAGTGCGACAACTGCGGCAACCAGCTCGACCCCACCGACCTGATCAACCCGCGCAGCAAGATCAACGGCGAGACGCCGGAGTTCGTCGAGACGCAGCACTTCTTCCTCGACCTGCCGGCGCTGGCCGACGCGCTCGCGACGTACCTGAAGGGGCGCGAGGCCGGTGGCACCTGGCGGCCCAACGTCATCAGGTTCTCCCTCAACCTGATCGAGGACCTGCGTCCCCGGGCGATGACGCGCGACATCGACTGGGGCATCCCGGTCCCGCTCGACGGCTGGCGCGACAACCCGACCAAGCGGCTCTATGTCTGGTTCGACGCCGTGATCGGGTACCTCAGCGCGTCGATCGAGTGGGCACGTCGTCTGGGCGAGCCGGAGCGGTGGCGCGACTGGTGGAACGACCCCGAGGCCCTGTCCTACTACTTCATGGGCAAGG
>DAINSL010000036.1:0-23140 GCA_036741335.1 Nocardioides sp.
GTTGTCGATGCCGCGCAGCGACACGGTCGGCCGCCGGCTCGCGGTGCTCCGACGGCTGCGCCACCCGGAGGCCGGCGCCGGCACGGGTCGGCTCCGCGTGGTGGTCGCGCCGGTCCGGTCCATCCTCCAGCCCCAGGTGAAGGGCCTCGGTGACCTCGAGCCGGTCGAGCTCGCCGCCGGCGACGAGGTGGCGATGGACGACGTCGTACGCCGGTTGGCCGACGCGGCGTACACCCGGGTCGACCTGGTCGAGAGGCGCGGGGAGTTCGCGGTGCGCGGTGGCCTGGTCGACGTGTTCCCGCCAACCGAGCAGCACCCGGTGCGGGTGGAGTTCTGGGGCGACGAGGTCGAGGAGGTCCGGTCGTTCGCCGTCGCCGACCAGCGCACGATCGAGGCCGTGCCCCGGCTGTGGGCGCCGCCCTGCCGGGAGCTCCTGCTCACCGACGACGTGCGCCGCCGCGCCGCCGAGCTCGGCCGGGCGCATCCCCAGCTGGCCGAGATGACCGACAAGATCGCGGCCGGCATCGCGGTCGAAGGCATGGAGTCGCTGGCCCCCGTGCTCGTCGACGAGCTGGAGCTGCTCGTCGACGTGATGCCCGACGACACCCAGGTCGTGGTGGTCGACCCCGAGCGGGTCCGCAGCCGGGCCCACGACCTGGTGGCGACCAGCGAGGAGTTCCTGGGCGCCTCGTGGGCGGCCGCGGCCGGCGGCGGCACCGCACCGATCGACCTCGGCGCCGCGTCGTACCGCGATCTCGACGACGTCCGGGACCACAGCCGCGGGCTCGGGTCCCCCTGGTGGACGGTCAGCCCGTTCGGGATCGACGACGACCTCCACGACCGGGCGACGCTGACCCTGACCGCCACGCCGGTCGAGGGCTACCGCGGTGACCTCGAGCGGGCGGTCGCCGATCTCCGCGGCTGGCTCGGCGACGGCCGTCGGGTCGTGGTCGTGCACCTCGGCCACGGTCCTGCCCAGCGCATGGTCGAGGTGCTCGGCGAGCACGACGTCGCCGCCCGGCTGGTCGAGCCCGGCGACGACGCGCCTCTCGAGACTGGGATCGTGACGGTGACCACCGGCACTCTCTCCCACGGCTTCGTCGACGAGGCCCGCGGCCTGGTCCTGGTCACCGGCGACGACCTCTCCGGGCAGCGCGCGGCCACGCGCGACCAGAGCCGGATGCCCGCGCGCCGGAAGCGGCAGATCGACCCGCTCGAGCTGAAGGCCGGCGACTACGTCGTCCACGAGCAGCACGGCGTCGGCAGGTTCGTCGAGATGCGCCGGCGCGAGGTGCACGGCGCCACCCGCGAGTACCTCGTGATGGAGTACGGCGCTTCTCGCCGCGGGGGACCTCCGGACCGGCTCTACGTCCCGGCCGACAGCCTCGACCAGGTGACCCGCTACGTCGGTGGCGAGCACCCCAGCCTGGACCGGCTCGGTGGCGCTGACTGGGCCAAGCGCAAGGGTCGTGCGCGCCGCGCGGTCCGCGAGATCGCCGCGGAGCTGATCAAGCTCTACGCCGCGCGCCAGGCCACGCAGGGCTTCGCGTTCGGGCCCGACACCCCCTGGCAGCGTGAGCTCGAGGATGCGTTCCCCTTCCACGAGACCCCCGACCAGCTGACCACGGTCGAGGAGGTCAAGGCCGACATGCGCCGTACCGTGCCGATGGACCGCCTGGTCTGCGGGGACGTCGGCTACGGCAAGACCGAGATCGCAGTGCGGGCAGCGTTCAAGGCGGTGCAGGAGGGCAAGCAGGTCGCCATCCTGGTGCCGACGACCCTGCTCGTGCAGCAGCACTACTCGACGTTCGCCGAGCGGATGGGTGCGTTCCCGGTGACCATCCGGCCGCTGAGCCGCTTCCAGACCGAGAAGGAGGCCCGCGAGGTGACCGACGGGCTGCGGGAGGGCTCGGTCGACATCGTGATCGGCACCCACCGCCTGCTCAACCCCGACATCCGCGTCAAGGACCTCGGCCTGATCGTTGTCGACGAGGAGCAGCGTTTCGGCGTCGAGCACAAGGAGCAGATGAAGCGGCTGCGCACGAGTGTCGACGTCTTGTCGATGAGTGCCACGCCGATCCCACGCACGCTCGAGATGGCGATCACCGGCATCCGCGAGATGTCGACGATCACCACCCCGCCGGAGGAGCGTCACCCGGTCCTGACCTACGTCGGCGCCTACGAGGACCGCACGGTGACGGCCGCGATCCGCCGCGAGCTGCTCCGCGAGGGCCAGGTCTTCTTCATCCACAACCGGGTGAACTCCATCGAGAAGGCCGCGGTCCACATCCGCGAGCTCGTGCCCGAGGCCCGGGTCGCGGTGGCGCACGGCCAGATGGGGGAGCACCAGCTCGAGCAGGTGATGCTCGACTTCTGGGAGAAGCGCTTCGACGTCCTGGTCTGTACGACCATCGTCGAGTCCGGGCTCGACGTGTCCAACGCCAACACCATGATCATCGAGCGGGCCGACGCCCTCGGTCTCTCCCAGCTCCACCAGCTCCGGGGCCGGGTCGGCCGGTCCAGCGAGCGCGCGTACGCCTACTTCCTCTACCCGGCCGAGAAGCCGCTCACCGAGACCGCGCACGAGCGGCTCGCCACCCTGGCTCAGCACTCGGATCTCGGCGGCGGGATGGCGATCGCGATGAAGGACCTCGAGATCCGGGGCGCCGGCAACCTCCTGGGCGGCGAGCAGTCGGGCCACATCGCGGACGTCGGCTTCGACCTCTACGTCCGGCTTGTCGGCGAGGCCGTGCAGGAGTTCCGTCAGGACCGCACCAGCGCCGACGACCTGGGCGAGGTGCGGATCGAGCTGCCGGTCGACGCCCACCTGCCCCACACCTACATCCCGAGCGAGCGGCTCCGGCTGGAGATGTACCGCCGCCTGGCCGAGGTCCGCACCGACGCCGAAGTCGACGAGATCCGCGACGAGCTCGACGACCGCTACGGCGTACCGCCGCTCGAGGTGGCCTCGCTGCTGCTGGTCGCGCGGTTCCGGGGCCGCGCGCGCCAGGCCGGCATCACCGAGGTCACCATCGCGGGCCGCAAAGTGCGCTTCGCACCGGTCGACCTGCCGGACTCGCGCGTCGTACGCCTCGGCCGGCTGTATCCCCGAAGCATCCACAAGCCGCAGGTCGGGTCGCTGCTCGTGCCGCGGCCCCAAACCGAGGTGATCGGGGGCCGTCCGATCGACGGGGTGGCCCTGCTTGAATGGGCACGCACGGTCATCGACACCGTCATCGACCCAAGAAGTGAGAACAGGGAGTCATCATGATCCTGCCGCGACACCCCGGCCGTCCGGTCGCCCGGTCCGTCACCGTCGCCGGTCTCGCGGTCGTGGGCCTGCTCCTGAGCGGGTGCGGGGGGTCGCTCGGCATCCATCCCGGCTCCGCGGCCGTGATCGGCGACGACACCCTCACGATGGACAAGATCGACGGCACCACCACGCTCTACTGCCGTGCCTACCTGCCGCAGCTCCAGCAGCAGGGCCAGAAGCTGCCGATGCGCTACCTCCGGCAGTTCGTCGCGGCGAGCCTCTCCCAGCGGGACCTCGGCCAGCAGCTCGCCGACCAGTACGCCGTGCAGCCGACCTCGCAGTACCAGGACCACCTCAACCAGGTGGCCCAGCAGTTCGCGACGGCCGCTCCCGACGTGAAGCAGGCGGTGCTCGACGTCGAGGGTGGAAGCGCCTACCTGCAGACGATCCAGGTCGCGATCGGCGAGAAGCTGCTGGCAGAGTCCGGCACACCCACGACCAAGACCAAGGCGGCGCTCCAGCGCGGCGAGGTCGCCACCCAGGACTGGCTGCGCACCCACCCGGTCAGCATCGACCCGGTCTTCGGGGTCGGCGTGGACGGCGGCGCGTTCCAGGCGGTGCACGACCAGACGTCGTACCCCCTCAGCGCGCTCGCGTCCGCCGGCGCCGCCGACACGAGCCAGCCCGACCCCACCTACACCGCGGCCCTGACGCCGGGGCAGCTCTGCGGCTGACCGTGGCTGCGGCGTCGAGGGGCGAGCCGTTGCTGGACTTCCGCGCGGACATGGAGCGGTTGCGTCGCGAGTGTCCGTGGAAGCGCGAGCAGACGCACCGCTCGCTGGCGCGCTACCTCCAGGAGGAGGTGCACGAGACGCTCGAGGCGATCGACACCGGCGACACCGACCACCTGCGCGAGGAGCTCGGCGACCTCCTGCTCCAGGTGTACTTCCATGCCGTGATCGCCGAGGAAGCCGGGGAGTTCACCCTCGACGACGTCGCCCGTGGCATCGCGGACAAGATGCACCGGCGCAACCCGCACGTGTTCGGCGCCGCCTCCCCCACCGGACTGTCGTCGGCTCAGCTGACTCCAGCGGAGGTCAACGCCCAGTGGCAGGAGATCAAGCGGGCCGAGCGTCTCGAGAGGCTCGAGGACCGGCTGCCGTCGCCGTACGACGGGATCGCCGACGGCCTGCCGGCGCTGTTGCTCGCGACCAAGATCCTGGAGCGCCTCGGCACGCCGGTCGCCGAGCCGCCGGTCGAGCCCGTCGAGCCCGTCGAGACCGCCGCCTGGATCGGCGACCGCCTGCTCAGCGTCGTCGCCGATGCCGTCGAGGCCGGGGTCGATCCCGAGCAGGCGCTGCGCGACGCCGTACGCCGGGCCGCCCCGTCCCAGTGATCAGCGGCCAGTGATCAGCGGCCGAGCGACCTGACCGATCCGCTGACCGGTTGCTCGGTGTTCACCATGCACACCACGGTCTTCTGGCGGCTCCAGGTCTCCGAGATCGGGTGGAGATAGGTGACGCGGAGGTCGCTGCGGCCCTTCAGCTCCGGGATGCGAGAGAGCCGCTGGACACAGCCTCCCTCGGAGAGTCGCAGGACCGTCGCGTCGCCGGGAAAGCCGACACCGTTCAGCTCGAAGCGGGCCATGACCTCGAACACGTGCGGTCGGCTGCAGGGGACCACGTGCACCGTCCTCGTGATGCCGGAGAGCTGCTGGGTGCCACAGTCACCCGGCCGTAGCCCGTCGATGGTAACGGTGCCGCCGCTGGTGAGGTGGCCCTGCGAGTCGCGATGCGGTGAGAAGGGCCGCACCACCAGCAGCACCACGACCAGGACGACCCAGAACGCGACGCCGACGAAGCCGAGGATTGCGAGCATCCTGCCGTGCTTGCGACCGTCCTTGGAGCGACCGATCACGAGGCAGCCGAGAACGACGCCGACGATCATGGTCGGCACGAAGGGGATCCAGCCCAGCACCAGCGACCAGATGGCCATGGTCCGGCTCGGCGGCGGGTCGTACTGCCGGCGCGGTTCGCCGAAGGGGTTCGGCCCGGAGCCGTACGACGGGGTCGGCGGGGAGCCGTACGAGGGGTAGGGCTGGGAACCGTACGCGGGGTGGGGCCGGGAAGCGCCCGGCGCTGGTGACGGCGGCGGGGGCGGCGGGGAGCCGGTGGATTCGGGCGGGTTGGTCGACATGGTGCGCTCCGAGCGTTGACGAGACCTCGCGGGAGCCTAGAACGCGGACCAGCCGAGTGGGAGTGCTTTGCGTGGATCGGGTCGAGGTCCGCCGCGCGGGTGCTGCGCCGATCGACCGCCACGCGTGGATAGTCTGAGCCGCATGGCGATCATCGAAGCTGTCGGCGCCCGCGAGATCCTGGACTCCCGTGGCAACCCCACCGTCGAGGTCGAGGTGATCCTGGACGACGGCACGTTCGCCCGGGCCGCGGTGCCGAGCGGCGCGTCCACCGGAGCCTTCGAGGCCGTGGAGCTGCGCGACGGCGACACGCCGTACGGCGGCAAGGGTGTGCAGAAGGCCGTGTCCGGTGTGATCCAGAGGATCGGGCCGGCCCTGGAGGGCCTGGACGCCGACGACCAGCGTCTCGTCGACCAGACGATGATCGACCTCGACGGCACTCCCAACAAGGCCGAGCTCGGGGCGAACGCGATCCTCGGGGCCTCCCTCGCGGTGGCGCGCGCTGCGGCCGACTCGGCCGGTCTGCCGCTGTACCGCTACGTCGGTGGCCCCAACGCCCACCTGCTGCCGGTGCCGATGATGAACATCCTCAACGGCGGCTCGCACGCCGACTCCAACGTGGACATCCAGGAGTTCATGATCGCGCCGATCGGTGCGGCCACCTTCCGCGAGGCGCTGCAGGCCGGCGCCGAGGTCTACCACGCGCTGAAGTCGGTGCTGAAGAAGAAGGGCCTCGCCACCGGGCTGGGCGACGAGGGTGGCTTCGCACCCGACCTCGACAGCAACCGCGCGGCGCTCGACCTGATCGCCGAGGCCGTCTCCGCGGCCGGGTTGAAGCTCGGCACCGACATCGCGCTGGCGATGGACGTCGCGGCCAGCGAGTTCTGGAACAAGGGGGACAACGGCTCCTACACGTTCGAGGGCGGCACCAAGTCGGCCGACGAGATGACGGCCTACTACGCCGACCTGGTCGCGTCGTACCCGATCGTCAGCCTCGAGGACCCGCTCAACGAGGACGACTGGGCCGGCTGGAAGACCCTGACCGACGAGCTGGGCGACACGGTCCAGATCGTCGGCGACGACCTGTTCGTGACCAACGTCGAGCGGATCCAACGCGGCATCGACGGTGGCCAGGCCAACGCCCTGCTGGTCAAGGTCAACCAGATCGGTTCGCTCACCGAGACCCTCGACTCCGTCGACCTGGCCCATCGCAACCGCTACCGCTGCATGATGAGCCATCGCTCCGGTGAGACCGAGGACACCACGATCGCCGACCTGGCCGTCGCCACGAACTGTGGCCAGATCAAGACCGGCGCCCCGGCCCGGTCCGAGCGGGTCGCGAAGTACAACCAGCTGCTCCGGATCGAGGAGGAGCTCGGCGACGCGGCGCGCTACGCCGGCGCCGGTGCCTTCCCGAGGTTCGGGGCCTGAGCCGCGATGCCGCCGATGTCGCAGCCGCGCCGCGCCCCGACGGGGCGTCCGGGCTCTCGGCCCGGGGTACCCCGGCAGCGGCCGCGTTCCCGTGCGGCGGCTCCGGCCCCGTCGCCGGTGGTCGAGCAGCGCCAGTCGCGGTTCACCGGGCGCGCGATGGTGCTGGTGCTGGTGCTGTCGGTGCTGACGATCTCCTACGCGTCGTCGCTGAAGGCCTACGTCCAGCAGCACAGCCAGATCCAGGAGCTCAAGGGCCAGATCGCGACGAGCGAGTCGAGCATCGCGCAGCTGGAGAGCGAGAAGGCCCGGTGGCAGGACCCCGCCTACGTCCGTGAGCAGGCCCGGGCGCGCTTCGGCTACCTGATGCCCGGCCAGACGTCGTACGTCGTGATCGGTGCCGACGGCAGGCCGCTGGCGGCCCAGGCGACGCTGAGCGACCCGCGGACGAAGACGAACCAGACGCCCACCGCCTGGTGGACCACCGAGTGGAGGTCGGTGCAGCTGGCCGGCAACCCGCCGCCGGTGAAGCCGCAGCATCAGCCGCTGAAGTACCTCGGCGGCAACCACAGGTGAGCCTCCCGTGACCTCGCGCGGCCGGTCGGAGGACCAGGTCGCGGCCGCCGACCTGTCCGCCGTCGAGGCGCAGCTCGGACGCGCCCCCCGCGGCACCCACGCCGTCGGGCACCGGTGCCCGTGCGGTCTGCCCGACGTGGTCATCACCGAGCCCCGGCTGCCGGACGGCACGCCGTTCCCCACGACGTACTACCTGACCTGCCCGCGTGCCGCGTCGCTGATCGGCTCCCTGGAGAGCTCGGGGCTGATGCGGGAGATGGAGAGCCGACTGGCGGACGAACCGGACCTGGCCACGTCGTACGCCGCCGCGCATCGTGCCTACCTCGCGGCCCGCGCCGAGCTGGGTGACGTGCCCGAGATCGACGCGGTGTCCGCCGGCGGCATGCCCGACCGCGTCAAGTGCCTGCACGCCCTCGCCGCCCAGTCGCTGGCCGCCGGACCCGGGGTGAACCCGCTCGGCGACGACGCGCTCGAGCGACTCGGGGCCTGGTGGTCCGAAGGCCCGTGCGTGGATGGGTGAGATCGCCGCCGTCGACTGCGGCACCAACACCATCAAGCTCTTCATCGGCACGCCACCGGCCGCCTCGATCCGCCAGTCGCGGATGGTCCGGCTCGGCCAGGGAGTCGACCGGACCGGGCGGCTCGCCGACGATGCCCTGGCCCGGGCGTTCGCCGCCGTCGACGAGTACGCCGTGCTGGTCGCCGGGCACGAGATCCCGCCGGAGCGGATCCGGTTCTGCGCGACCTCGGCCACCCGCGACGCCTCCAACGGCGAGGTGTTCGCGCAGGGTGTGCACGACCGGCTCGGGGTCTGGCCCGAGGTGCTCTCGGGTGCCGAGGAGGCGTCGCTGGCGTTCGACGGCGCCGTCCGGGCACTGCGCGACGCCGCATCGGACCCGGTCCTGGTGATCGACATCGGGGGCGGCTCGACCGAGCTGATCCTCGGCACCACTACCCCGTCGCCCGTGCCGACCGAGTCGTGCTCGATGGACATCGGAGCGGTGCGGCTCCACGAGCGCCGCCTGCACGGCGACCCGCCGACGTCCGACCAATTGGCCGCCTGCGTCTCCGACATCGAGGCGGCCCTCGACGCCTGCCCGGTCGACCCCGGTCACGCTGTCCAGGTGGTCGGGGTGGCCGGCACCGTGATCACCGTGGCCAGCGGCGTGCTGGGGCTCTCCGTCTACGACCCGGGCCGTACCGATCAGGCCGTGATCGAGGTCGCCGGCGTGCACGAGTACGTCGCCTGGCTGGTCGGACTCTCCGTTGCGCAGCGCCTGGCGCTGCCCTACATGCACCCCGGTCGCGCGGACGTGATCGACGGGGGTGCGCTGGTCCTCGACCGGGTGCTGCGGCGGACCCGGGTCTCCACGCTGACTGTCAGCGAGGCCGACATCCTCGACGGCATCGCCTGGTCGGTCGCCGAGGCGACCCGGTGAACGGTCCGATGCCACTCCCGCACCCGGTCACCGGCACGCCGTTCGCTAGCCCCGTGCCGCCTGGCACGGGATGGCCGGACGACCCGGCCGTGCCCGACACTCCCGTGGCGCGGACCCGAGCCGCTGTACGCCGCCTGTCCGCGACCGACGACCTGGCCGAGCTCGAGGCCCGGGTCAGTGTGTGCTCGGCGTGCCCGCGGCTGGTGCGATGGCGCGAGGACGTGGCGCGCGACAAGCGGGCGTCGTTCGCCGCGCAGCCCTACTGGGGCCGGCCGATTGCCGGATGGGGCGCGCCCACGACCGGCCCGGGGGACGCGCGGATCGTGATCGTCGGTCTCGCGCCCGCCGCAAACGGCGGCAACCGCACCGGCCGGGTCTTCACCGGCGACTCGTCGGGTGACTGGCTCTTCGCCAGCCTGCACCGGGTCGGTCTGGCCACGCGGGAGCGCAGCGAGCACGCGGGCGACGGCCAGCGCCTGGTGGGCGCCCGGATGGTCGCCACCGTGCGGTGCGCACCGCCTGCGAACAAGCCGACCGTGACCGAGCGCGACACCTGCGCGCCATGGATCAACCGCGAGCTCGCCGTCCTCGCGCCCGGGCTGCGGGTGGTGGTGGCGTTGGGCGCCTACGGCTGGGACGGCGCGCTGCGGGCGCTGGCCGGCGCCGGGTACGTCGTACCCAGGCCGAAGCCGAAGTTCGGTCACGGCGTGCAGGTGGGGTTGGCGGGCGCGGAGGGCGAGATCCGGTTGCTGGGGTGCTACCACCCCTCGCAGCACAACACGTTCACCGGCCGGCTGACGCCGGACATGCTGGACGAGGTCTTCGCGAACGCCCGTGCCCTCGCCGGAACCTGACTCCTCGCCGGTCGAGCGGAGTCGAGACCAGCCCTGCCACAATGCCGCAGTGACCCTTCACGCGATCACCGTCCTCGGCCGCGACCGTCCCGGCATCATCGCCGAGACCACCGGCCGGCTCGCCGGCCTCGGGCTGAACCTCGAGGACTCCTCGATGACGCTGCTGCGCGGTCACTTCGCGATGACCCTGATCTGTGCCGGCGACGCCGAACGGTCCGTGGTGGAGGAGGTGCTCGCTGCGCTGACCGTGGACGGTTCGTTGACGGTGACCGTCCGGGAGGTGTCGCCGGGGGAGGCCTCCGCAGCTGAGTCGACTCCGTGGGTGCTCACGGTGCACGGCGGAGACCGGACCGGCATCGTGTCGTCGATCGTCGCCGAGGTCGCCGGGGTGGGTGGCAACGTCACCGACCTGACCACGCGTCTCGCGGGCGACCTCTACGTCCTGGTCGCCGAGATCGACCTGCCGGGGTCCGCCGACGCGGACGCGCTGGCGGCGGCGGTCGGCCACGTCGCCACGGGGCTCGGTGTCGAGGCGACCCTGCGTCCGGCCGACACCGATGAGCTCTGAGTCAGTCGTAGGGGCGGTCGCGGCCTGGTCCGAGCACGATCTGGCTGTCACCGGCCGCGTGCTCGAGGTGGTCGTCGCGCCCGCCTCGGTGCTCTCGTCGCCCGGCCTGGAGGTCGACCCGACGAGCGCCGAGGTCGTCCAGCTCGCCGCCGACCTGGTGGCCACGATGCGGGTGAGCCCGGGCTGCGTCGGTCTCGCGGCGCCGCAGGTCGGCGTCGGCGTGCGAGTGTTCAGCGTCGACGTCGCCGCGCACCCCAAGACCCGCACCAGCCACGGCACGTTCGTCCTGTGCAACGCCGAGGTCGTCGAGGCGAGCCGCAACGAGAAGGCACGTGAGGGGTGCCTGAGCGTGCCCCACTTCACCGGTGACGTGAAGCGGGCGACGCGGGTCGTCGTACGCGGTCAGCTGCCCTGCTCCGGCGAGACCGTGACCTTCGAGACCGACGCGTTCGAGGCGCGGGCGCTGCAGCACGAGATCGACCACTGCGCCGGGCTGCTGTTCCTCGACCGGGTCGCCGGCGCCCACGCGATCCACGCCCGCCAGACCTCCTTATAGCTGGCGGACGTCATACGGTGTGGTCGCCGGAGCAACCGGTACGCATGACGTCCCACCGGCCCCCGTATCCCAATCGGCAGAGGAAGTCGCCTTAAAAGCGATTCAGTCTGGGTTCGACTCCCAGCGGGGGCACCGCAGCCGTCACGCAGGGACGGAACCGGCCAGCTCGCGAAGCTCCTCGAACCAGCCCTCCTCGCGTGGCCAGACCGAGCGGATCAGCCAGGTGGCGCCCGCGGCCTCGAACTCGTCGTCGGTGAAGCCTGGAGCCCACTGGGCCACGAGGTCCCAGTCGTCGTGCGGATGGTCGCCGACGTACGCCGCGAGCGCGTCGGGCGACAGGTGGTCGTTCGAGATCGGGACGTAGCCGTCCCACCGTTTCGCGCGTGCCAGCGGGCGGGTGTGGGGTGCGCGGCCGGCCACCCAGATCGGGATGCGCGGGCGCTGCACCGGCAGCGGGTGCATCGAAGCCTGGACGTCGAAATGCTCGCCGTGGAACGTCACCTGCCCCTCGCCCAGGAGCCCGGCAACCACTGTCAGCGCCTCGTCCGTGATCGCCGCGCGCACCTTGTACGACGCCTCGTCACCGAAGTCGGAGAAGTCAAGGTCGGGCGGATCACCCAGGCCCACACCGAGGATCGCCCGGCCGCCGCTGAGGTGGTCGAGCGTGGTCAGGTGCTTCGCGATCATCTGCGGCCGGCGGCGCGACAGCGGTGTGACCATCGTGCCGAGCCGCACCGTCTCGGTCGACTGGGCGATCGCGCCGAGCAGCACCCAGGGATCGTGCGCCTCGACCACGCCGTCCCACCGCAGGTGGTCCCACAGGAAGAAGCCGTCCCAGCCCTTGCTCTCCGCGGAGCGTGCGAGGGAGACCACCTCAGCGGGATCGGTGAAAGGCGGGACACTCAGACCGAAGCGCATCCCGCGAACCTAACAGCGGCCTACGACGGGGCCGGGACTGAGCGGAGGCGCAGAAGGCGCTCCGGCCCTCCGGTTCGGGCGCCCCGGTCGGTATCATCGAGGCAAGCGGTTCCGTCAGAGCGACGGCCGCGACGGCCTCCAAGGAGGAGACCATGCAGAGCAACAACCCCGTGTTCCGCAACTCGGACGAGTTCAACGGACGCGCCAGCAACGCCTACGGCAACCAGGTGTACGGCGCCGGCGGTGCGGGCTACCCGGGCTACGGGCAGTCGCCGACCGTGCCCGACCCGTCCACGTGGGGCACCGGCAGGCCGGGCACGCCCACCCACACCGAGCGCTCCACCGGCCCGATGACGATCGACAGCGTCGTGCAGAAGACCGGCGTGTCGCTGCTCGTGCTGCTGGTGGCTGCCTTCGCCACCTGGGTGATGACGCCCGCGATCGGCAACGGCCTGACCCAGCACGCCAACCAGCTCTACGGCGCGATGGCGATCGGAGGCCTCGGCGCCTTCGGGCTGTCGATGGTCAACTCGTTCAAGCGGGTGATCAGCCCGGCTCTCGTGCTCGCGTTCTGTGCCCTGGAGGGCGTCGCGCTCGGCGCCTTCAGCAAGTACTTCGAGTCCCAGTACGGCCACGGCATCGTGATCCAGGCGGTGATCGGCACGTTCGCGGCCTTCGCCGGGACGCTGGCGGCGTACAAGTTCTTCAACATCAAGGTCAGCAGCAAGTTCCGGATGGGTGTCATCGCGGCCATGTTCGGCATGGTCGGCCTGGTGGTCCTGCAGCTGGTCGTGGGCCTGTTCGGCGGGGACCTCGGCATCGCCAGCGTCACCGGGATCGGGTTCGTCTTCTCGCTGCTCGGCCTGGTGCTCGGCATCCTCATGCTGATCCTCGACTTCGACTTCGTGGAGAACGGCGTGCGCGCCGGACTGCCGGAGCGGGAGTCGTGGCGCGCGGCGTTCGGCCTGACCGTGAGCCTGGTCTGGATCTACACCAACCTGCTGCGGATCCTGGCGTTCACTCGACGCTGACGTCCTCTTCGGAGGGGGCCTCTGGGACGGAGCGCAGCCGGGCACGCCGGCGCAGCTCCACCCAGAGGCCTTTCTTGTCCCCGAGCTCGGTGCCGGCGGTTCGGGCGGCGCGGACCGCCGCGGTGGCGACCGGCATCGTGCCCTCGTCGCGGGAACGAGGGCCCGACTCGTCGTCTCCGAACCCGAGTGCGTTCAGGGCACTCGGCACCAGCACCTCGGCCAGGGCGCGGTAGCCCTCGGCCGACGGGTGGAACCGGTCGGGCCCGAACAGGACCGCCGGGGCCGCCTCGAAGTCCGGCCCGAGGATCGAGGCCAGGGCCACCGACACCCCACCGGCCCCGACGGTGGCGATCGACTGGGCGGCCGCCAGCCGTCGCGACCAGGAGCGAGCCACCTGCTTCAGCGGGGGCGGGATCGGCTTGACCGTGCCGAGGTCCGGACAGGTGCCGACCATGACCTTCGACCCTGCCGCCACCAGCCGGGCGACGCTGTCGGCCAGGTAGCGCACCGACTGCGCGGGACGCACCCGGTGGGTGACGTCATTTGTACCGATCAGGATGATCGTGAGATCGAGACGTGAGGACAGCGCCTGGTCGATCTGACCGTCCAGGTCGGAGGACTGCGCCCCCACCTTGGCGAACTCGCGCAGGTGCACCCGCCGGTTGGCCCCGGCCGCGATGCCGCTGGCCAGATAGGCACCGGGGGTCTCCACGATCCGGTCGACGCCGTAGCCGGCGGCGCTCGAGTCACCGAGCAGTGCAACCTTGATCGCCGGCCCCGGACGGCCGCGGCCGTACCAGCCGGTGGAGTCGGGGGTGCTGTTGTCGGGAGGCTCGCCGATCAGCCGCCGGGTCAGCGTCGCCTCGGCGCGCAGCACGCCGTACAGGCCCGCGCCCAGCAGCGAGAGGCCCCCGCCCCCGTACGCCGCGGCCGAGGCCAGCTTGCGTGCCGCCGCAGCCTTCCCCATGCCGCCAAGGTACCGAGACGGCTCGCCGTGGGGTGACTCGGGTCTCATCGGAGATTGGAACGATCTAACCTGCCCGAAACATTGATCACCGAGAGTGGAGATCAGCGGGCCGGAGCGGTCCGCGGAAAGGAGACACACCATGACGAGCCCCCTGACCATCACCGGGATCCGGACGTTCGGCCGGCGGCTGCTGCGCCGCGTCGATGACTACACGCTGTGGGCCTTCAACCCCCAGCCCGAGCTCACCAGCCGCTACGACCGCCGAGCCTGAACTCGACGAGGCAGCCCCCGCCGGCCAGACGGCGGGGGCCGCTTCCGTCGATGCGCGGAGACCCCGAATCCGCGGCTATGTTGACCCGCATGGAGTACGTGGACTCGCTGCTCGACCTGATCGGGAACACGCCGCTGGTGCGGCTGCACGGCACCCTCGGCCTGCCGGGCTCCGAGGATGACCGGCGTGGCCCGCTGGTGCTCGCCAAGGTGGAGTACCTCAACCCGGGCGGCTCGGTGAAGGACCGGATCGCCGCGCGGATGATCGACGCCGCCGAGGCGTCCGGAGAGCTGCAGCCCGGCGGCACCATCGTCGAGCCGACCTCGGGCAACACCGGCGTCGGGCTGGCGATGGTCGCGCAGGCACGGGGCTACAAGTGCGTCTTCGTCTGCCCCGACAAGGTCAGCGAGGACAAGCGCAACGTGCTCAAGGCGTACGGCGCGGAGGTCGTCGTCTGCCCGACCGCGGTCGCGCCGGAGCACCCCGACTCCTACTACAACGTCTCCGACCGGCTCTCCAAGGAGCCGGGCGCTTGGAAGCCCGACCAGTACTCCAACCCGAACAACCCCCTCTCCCACTACGAGACGACCGGTCCCGAGATCTGGGCCCAGACCGAGGGCCGGATCACCCACTTCGTGTGCGGGATGGGCACCGGCGGCACGATCAGCGGGGTCGGCCACTACCTCAAGGAGCAGAACCCCGAGATCCAGGTGATCGGCGCCGACCCGGCGGGCTCGGTGTACTCCGGCGGTACCGGCCGCCCGTACCTCGTCGAGGGGGTCGGCGAGGACTTCTGGCCCGAGACCTACGACCGAACCGTGACGGACCGGGTCATCGAGGTCTCCGACGCCGACTCCTTCGCGTTCACCCGCCGGCTCGCCCGCGAGGAGGCGATGCTCGTCGGCGGCTCGTCGGGGATGGCCGCGGCCGCGGCCGCCGAGCTGGCCCGCGAGCTGGCCGGCACGCCGGAGGGCGACGCCGCCGTGATCGTCGTACTCCTGCCGGACTCGGGGCGCGGCTACCTGACCAAGGTCTTCAACGACGAGTGGCTGGCGCGTTACGGCTTCGCCAGCGGGATCGTCTCCAGCGATCGGACGGTCGGCGAGGTGCTGCGCGGCAAGTCCGGCCGACTGCCCGACCTCGTCCACACCCACCCCGGCGAGACCATCGCGGAGGCCGTTCAGATCCTCCAGGAGTACGGCGTCTCGCAGATGCCGGTGGTCCGCGCCGAGCCGCCGATCGTGGCCGCCGAGGTCGCGGGGTCGGTCTCCGAGCGCACGCTCCTCGAGGCGCTGTTCACGGGCTCGGCCCGGCGCACCGACCAGGTCGAGGACCACATGTCGCCGTCAATGCCCACGATCGGGTCGACCGAGTCCGCCCAGGCCGCGGTGGAGCTGCTCGAGGATGCGGACGCGGTGCTGGTGCACGAGGACGGCAAGCCGGTCGGCGTGCTGACCCGCCAGGATCTGCTGGCCTTCCTGGCCGGCGCCTGAGCCTTCGTCGCACAACCACTGGGTGAACCGGACCGGAACTGGCTCACGGCCGCCAGGCATGTTCCGCGGCCAGCACGTTCAGTAGTACTTCTCCGTGCCTGTGGATGAACGCCCGAGTGAAGTGTGCCGGTCGGGCATGCTCGAGGGGTGTCGGTCTCGGACTGCCTCGTCGATCTCGGTGGCGTGGCCACGCGCGGCACCCTGGTGCGGCTCACCTCGCGGGCCGCGTTCGATCGCGCAGTGGCTGCAGGCGAGGTGGTCCGCCTCGGCAGAGGGAGATACGGACTCCCGGGTGTGGACGAGGCGGTTGCGCTCGCTGCCACCCTGGGCGGTGCGCTGTCCCACACCAGAGCGGCGCTGCACCACGGTTGGGCCCTCCTGCGACTCCCCGACAAGCCGCACGTCACCGTGAGTCGTGGCCGCAGGCTCGATCATCACGCTGCTTCGCAGGCATATGTGCATGTCGCGGAACTCGGTCGCCAGTGCGTGCGCGACCATGTCACGGATCCGTGGACGACGCTGGCCGCGTGCCTGCGCACCGAGCCGTTCGACGCAGCGCTCGCGGTGGCGGATTCGGCACTCCGCGCGGGGTTCGGGACCTCGAACCTGGAGCGCATGGCGGAGGCCGCCCGAGGTCCGGGGGCGCGAGGGTTCAAGCGGGTGGCCGCCGAGGCGAGCGGACTGGCCGCCAACCCCTTCGAGTCCGGGCTGCGCGCGATCGCGCTCGATGTGCCCCGGTTGGTCGTACGGCTTCAGGTGGACATCTGGGACGGGCGATTCCTGGCCCGGCCGGACCTGGTTGATGGCCGGCTCCGGATCGTGATCGAGGCAGACTCCTTCGCCTGGCACGGGGGACGCGACCAACTCACGGCCGATGCTCGCCGTTACAACTCGCTCGTGGTGTGCGGGTGGATCGTCCTGCGGTTCTCGTGGGAGGACGTCATGTTCCACCCCGACTCGGTGCGTGAGGTCCTCGCCGACGCCGTGACACTCGCAGAAGCACTGATCGAACGACGCTCCCGTCGCTCGCCGGCGGCCTGAACACTCCAGCCACGAGCTCCGATTGGTCAGTGGTTGTGCGGGTGCTGGCTGTCAGACCCTTGTGCAATGCGTTAGCCACAACTAACGTATTGGCATGACCGACGCGTTCGCAGCGGCAGCGGAGCCCACCCGGCGCCGCATCCTGCAGCTGCTCGCGAGCGGTCCGCACTACGCGGGTGACATCGCGGGCTACTTCGACGTCACCCGGTCGGCCATCAGCCAGCACCTCGGTGTGCTCGCCGACTCCGGGCTGGTCGCGGCCGAGCGACAGGGGCGTCAGCGCCTCTATCGCATCGACCCGTCCGGCATCGCCCGGCTCCAGGCCGAGATCGCGTCCTTCTGGACCCACGAGCTCGACGAGCTCGTCCGCGACGCCCACCGCGTCGTACGCCGCCCCGGCAACAGCACGGCACCCGAGGAGAAACCATGAACGACGTCTACACCGCCAGCGTCGAGCTGCCCGTCACCCCCGACGAGGCCTTCGCCCTCGTGACCGATCCCGAACGACTGCGCCGGTGGACCGCGGTCTGCGCCACGGTCGACCTGCGCGCCGGAGGCACCTGGAGCTGGACGGTCACGCCCGGCCACGTCGCCTCGGGCCAGGTCCACGAGGTCGAGCCCGGGCGGCGCCTCGTCCTCGGCTGGGGCTGGGACGGCGACGAGTCCCTGCCGCCGGACGCCTCCACCGTCACGGTCACGATCGAGCCGGCCGACGCGGGAAGCCGGCTCACGCTCACGCACGAGGGACTGGCCGGCGCCCAGCTCGACGGTCACGCCGAGGGCTGGAAGCACTACATGGAGCGTCTCGAGCGACTGGCGGCCACGGGCGACGCGGGCGCGGACGAGTGGGCGTGGGCGCCTGAGAGCCTCGACCCGATCGTGGCGGGGTACGCCGCACTGGCGGTACTCCAGCCGGTGCTGCGCGCCCTCACCGCCGAGGACAAGCCGAAGCCGACGCCCTGCCCGGAGCTGAACTGCCACCAGGTGGCCGTGCACCTGATGGAGTCGATCTCGTCGCTCGGTGGCATGGCCGGGGCGACCGTGTCGATGCCGGAGGGCTCGCTCGAGACCAAGGTCTCGCTGATGGCGGACCAGGCGCTGCTGGCATGGAGCGACCGGGGCCTCGAGGGCGCCGTGACCGACCCCGCGGGCCACGAGGTGCCGGCCGCCTTCGCACCCACTGTGCTGGCCATCGAGCTCCTGCTCCACGGGTGGGATCTCGCCGAGGGGAGCGGCCAGACGGTCGAGGTGTCCGACGAGGTCGTCGGGTACGTCGCCGGGCTGGCCGAGCAGATCATCCCGCCGGGACGCGGTGGCCCGTTCGCCGACGAGCTCGCGCCGGGCGACGGGGCGGGGGCACTGGACCGGTTCGCGGCGTACTCCGGTCGTCGGGCCATGACCGCCTGACCCGCTCGCGCCGCTCGGCCGCCGCGACGGTGCTACACATAGGCCATGAGCGAACAGTCAGGGCCGATCCGCGTCTTCCTGCTGGACGACCACGAGGTCGTCCGGCAGGGGCTGCGCGCACTGCTCGAGTCCGGCGGCGACATCGAGGTCGTCGGTGAGTCCGGCCTGGCCGTCGAGGCGACCGCCCGCATCCCCGCGCTGCGCCCCCACGTGGCCGTGCTGGACGCCCGCCTGCCCGACGGCTCGGGCATCGAGGTGTGCCGCTCGGTCCGCGCGGTAGACCCCGACATCAAGGCCCTGATCCTCACGTCGTACGACGACGACGACGCGCTGTTCGCGGCGATCATGGCCGGTGCCGCCGGTTACGTGCTCAAGGAGATCGGCGGTCAGGACTTGATCGGGGCGGTGCGCACGGTCGCGGCCGGCAACTCCCTGATCGACCCGTCGCTCACCGCCCGGGTGCTGGAGCGGGTCCGCAACGGCCCGGCGACGGCGCCCGAGCTGGCCGACCTGACCGAGCAGGAGCTCAAGCTCCTCGGCCTGATCGCGGAGGGGCTGACCAACCGGCAGATCGGTGAACGGATGTTCCTGGCCGAGAAGACGGTCAAGAACTACGTCTCGAGCATCCTGTCCAAGCTCGGACTGGAGCGGCGTACCCAGGCGGCGGTGCTCGCCTCCAAGCTGCTCGGCGACGACACTCACCACTGAGGATCGGCCCTCGCGGAACGCTCAGGCGGGCTCGCGGAGTCGCCTCGGGACACCCGCGTCGACGGCGGTCCCGCGGTCGAGCCGGATCTTGATGTCGACCAGCTCCACGCCCTCCGGGGTGGCCACGACCGGGTTCAGGTCGGCCTCGGCGAGCTCGGGTACGTCGGCCGCCAGGCGACCGAGCGACACGATGAGGTCGACCAGCGCCTGCTCGTCGACCGGCTCACTGCCGCGGTAGCCCGCCAGCAGCGGCCAGAGCCGGAGCGAGCGCAGGGCCCGCGCGGCGTCCTGGGGCGAGACGGGTGCGAGCAGCAGGGTGCGGTCGTTCCACACCTCGGTCGCGGTGCCGCCCGCGGCGACCATCACGAGCGGGCCGAGTCCCGGCTCGCGCACCACGCCGAGCGCGATCTCGGGGCCGTGCACCATCGGCTGGACCAGCACGGGCACGTCCGGGTCGTCCATCTCGGTGATGAAGGCCTCGACCGCTTCGCGGACGGCCTCGACCGACGTCAGTCCGGCGCGGACCAGGCCTCGCTCGGTCTTGTGCACGACCTCGGGGTCGGCGACCTTCACGGCCACCGGAAGGCCGACCTCGGCCGCCGCGGCGGCGACACCGGCGGGACCGGTGGCGACGACTCCGCACGGGGTCATGCCGTACGGCGCGAGCAGGGCGGAGGCCTCGGCGGGGCCGAGCCAGCCCGGGCCAGCCTCCGCGAGGTACGACGAGACCCAGTGCCGTGCGGCGGCCAGGTGGTCGGGGTCGGTGGTCGGGGCGAACGAGCGCGGGGCGCGCCGCCAGTCCGCGTACCGCGCGGCATGGGACAGCGACCGCACCGCCGACTCGACGGACGGCAGGATCGTGATGCCGCTCAGCGGTCCAGCTTCGAGCCCGCCGAGCAGGACGGCGACCACGGGTTTGGTCGGGTGGGCCTGCCGGGCCGTCATCAGTGCCCGGACGGTGGCGTCCGGGTCGAGGGTCCGGGTAAGGACGAGGACCAGCAGGACCGCGTCGACCTCGGCGGAGTCCAGCAGCTCGGCGGTGATGAGACCCAGGGCATCTGGACCGCCGCCGGCCCCGGCATCCACCGGATTCGCGGTGCCCACGGTGCCGGACACGTGCGCGGCGATGCTGTTCCGCAGCTCGTCGGAGAGGACGGGCACCGGCAGACCGTGCCGGGAGGCGGAGTCGGCGGCGAGGACGCCGAGGCCGCCGGCGTTCCCCAGGATGGCCAGCCGTGGCCCGTCCGGGAGCGGTTGCTCGGTGAGCAGCAGGGCGGTCTCGGTCAGCTCCTCGGCGTCGCGACATCCGACCACTCCGGCCTGCGCGAACAGGGCGTCGACGCGGACCGACGGCGTGGCCGCTGCGGCCGTGTGGGAGGCGCCGGCCCGTTGGCCGCTGCTGGACCTTCCGCCCATCACCGCGAGCAGGGGGCGGGTCTCGGCGAAGCGGCGCGCCACGCGCGCGAACTTCGCCGGGTTGCCGAACGACTCCAGGTAGAGGGCGGCCGAGGTGACGTCGGGGTCGACCAGCCAGGCGGCCAGCAGGTCGTTGCTGGACACGTCCGCCTTGTTGCCGAGCGAGACGAAGTGCCGCACGCCCAGGCCGAGCCGGCAGGCCAGGTCGCTGACCACGATCCCCACGCCACCGGACTGCGAGGCGATGGCGAGGCCGCCCGGAGGAGGGTTCGACCCGGCGAAGGTGGCCGCGAGGCGCACGTCGGGCTGGTTGTCGAGAAGCCCGAGGCAGTTGGGCCCGACCACGCGGATGCCGTGGGCCCGGGCGGTCTGCGCCAGTTCGTGCTGGAGGGCCAGCCCCTCGGGACCCATCTCCGCGAAGCCCGACGTGATCACGACGGCTGCGCGGGCTCCCGCCTCGGCGGCCTGCTCGACGCAGGCGGTGACGCGTTCCGGGGGTACGGCGACCACCACGAGGTCGATCGGTCCGGGCGCGTCCGCAAACGACGGGTAGGCGGGGACGCCACCGACCGAGTCGGCCGACGGGTGGATCACCAGCAGGTCGCCGCAGAAGCCACCCTGGACGATCGAGTCGATCACCGCGCCACCGACACCGGTGCCGTCGCGCCGGACACCGATGACGGCCACCCGTCGCGGACGCAGGAGTGCGGTGAGCGAAGCGGCCTCGGCCCGTGACTCCCGGGAGTCGGCGGCGCGAAGGGCGTCCTCGGAGATCACGGTGTCCATCTCGACGGTGACCACGCCGTGGTCGAGATGCCGGGTCACCTGGAAGCCGGCGTCGAGGAAGACGCGCACCATGGCCCCGTTTTCGGCCAGGACGTCGGCCGTGAACCGGTCGACGCCGGCGGTCCGGGCCGCTGCGGCTAGGTGCTCCAGCAGGAGGGTGCCGACACCGTGGCCGCGCAGCCGGTCCGCCACCAGGAAGGAGACCTCCGCCTCCGACTTCTCCGGGATCCGCTCGGCGGTGGCGAGGCCGACCAGAGATCCGTGCTGCCACAGCGCCAGTGCGAACACCTCGCCCGTCTCGCGCTGGGCCAGGAGGTGCTCGACATAGGCGTGTGCGGCCTCCCGGCTCGCACTGAAGAAGCGCAGGCGCAGGCTGTGCAGCCCGACCTCGTCGTGCAGCGCGAGCAGGGCGGCGTGGTCTCCGGGCCGGAGCGGGCGGACGATGCCGACGGAGCCGTCGGAGAGCAGGACGTCCGCCGGTCCGAGGGATGCTGCCCCGAGGTCGGTCGCGGCCGCGCGCGCGGATGGGGTCGTCGTCATGGTGGCATCCTGCACCCATCGTCTGGTGGGACGAGGCGGCGGGGGAGGGCCGTTGTGTCCGGTCGTGGGGGGCCGTCGACCCCTGTTGTATGACGGGCGCGGTCAGCTGCTGCGGCGTACCGGCAGATTCGCCAACGGGTCCCAGCCCTGCCCCAACCGACGACCGGTGAGGTCGGACCATCGAACCCGTAGGTAGAGGGTGCGGCCACCGGACGCCCAGGCGCGCGGGTTCCAGGTCTCGCGGATGTGCTCGAGCTCGGCGCCGTCGACGACCGCCTCCGACCGGCCGCGGGCGACCACGCTCCAGCCGCGCTGGTACTCGTAGTCGAAGTGGTCGACCTCCAGAGCCAGCATCGATCCCGGGGCCCGCCTGCCCAGCAGGCTGTACGCCGTGGTCCGCAGCACGACCGCGTCGTCCACGACCGCGTAGTTCACCGGAATGATGTGCGGCCCCCTCGCCGTGGACAGGGCGACTCGTCCCACCAGCCCCGCGCGCAGCAGCTCCTCGCACTCGGTGGTCGTCAGTTCGAACGGCTCGTACATCGAAAGCCTCCGGTCCGCGGAGATCGTCCGCTGTGCCCATCCTGGGCGGCCTGACCCGGGCCC
Organism: Nocardioides sp.; assembly: GCA_036741335.1. Taxonomy (GTDB): domain Bacteria; phylum Actinomycetota; class Actinomycetes; order Propionibacteriales; family Nocardioidaceae; genus Nocardioides. The sequence continues at coordinate 22,053 of DAINSL010000036.1, forward strand.
GATCAGGGCCGATGGTCCCGATCGCGGGGTCCGAACCGCACCCGACACCGTGGTCGTCGCCCCGACGCACCGCACACATGACCGGCAGGGCCCGGGACTTGTTCAGCCGGTCACCGTCCGGTCGGCGCTCGGCCGGGTGGCCTCGGCGAGAGCGGCGTTGGCGTCGTCCACGCGCGCCACCCAGAGCGCCGCTGCTTCCGGTGACTTCCCGAACTCCACGTGTCGGGCCACCAGCCGTGCCCGGCGCACGTGGTCGTCCAGGTCGAGGAACCAGGTCTCGTCCAGCGCCGCGCGGACGGCCCGCCACTCCGGTCGGTCGAGCAGGAGGTAGTTGCCCTCGGTCACCACCAGCTCGACCTCGGGTCCCACGGAAATCGCTGCGGCCAGGGGTTGCTCCAGCCCGCGCTCGAAGGCCGGCGCCCAGACGGTCTCGGTGGCCGTGCGCAGGCGTCGCAAGAGCGCGGCGTACCCCCAGGCGTCGAACGTCTCCGGTGCGCCCTTGCGGTCCCGCAGCCCGAGGGCGACCAGTGCGGAGTCGGCCAGGTGGAAGCCATCCATCGGCACGTGCACCGCGGGGACGTCGGCCTCGGCCACGACGCGGGCGGCGTACGTCGTCTTGCCGGCGCCCGGTGATCCGGCGATGCCGAGGATCCGTCTGCTGGACCTGCCCACGGGATCAGCATGGCGCACGGGCTAGCGTGGAAGGTGTGACAGACGCTCCCACCCCACGCACGGTTGGCCAGCTCCGCGAGTCCGGCCACGTCCATAAGTCATTGCGCGTCGAGCTCCGCGACAACCTGCTCGGCAGGCTCGCGTCGGGCGTGGACCCGTGGCCGGGCCTGCACGGCTTCGACACCACGGTCATCCCACAGCTGGAGCGGGCGATCATCGCCGGCCACGACGTCGTACTCCTCGGCGAGCGCGGCCAGGGCAAGACCCGGCTGCTGCGCACGCTGGTCGGCCTGCTCGACGAGTGGACGCCGGTGATCGGCGACGCCGAGCTGGGTGAGCACCCCTACGACCCGATCACGCCGGGGTCGAAGCGGCGCGCCGACGAGCTCGGCGACGAGCTGCCGGTGGAGTGGCGG
>DAINSL010000036.1:23150-26260 GCA_036741335.1 Nocardioides sp.
GCACCGCGACGACCGCTACGGCGAGAAGCTCGCCACCCCGGACACCTCGGTCGCGGACCTGATCGGCGACGTCGACCCGATGAAGGTGGCCGAGGGCCGCCACCTCGGTGACCCGGAGACCATCCACTTCGGGCTGATCCCGCGCAGCCATCGGGGGATCGTGGCGATCAACGAGCTGCCCGATCTCGCCGAGCGGATCCAGGTCGCGATGCTCAACGTGATGGAGGAGCGTGACATCCAGATCCGCGGCTACGTCCTGCGGCTTCCGCTCGACACGCTCGTGGTCGCCAGCGCGAACCCCGAGGACTACACCAACCGCGGTCGCATCATCACCCCGCTGAAGGACCGGTTCGGCGCCGAGATCCGCACCCACTACCCCACGGAGCTCGACGACGAGATCGCCGTCATCCGGCAGGAGGCCCACCTCGTCGCGGAGGTTCCCGACCACCTGGTCGAGATCCTGGCCCGGTTCACCCGCAACCTGCGTGAGTCGACGTCGGTCGACCAGCGGTCCGGTGTCAGCGCCCGCTTCGCCATTGCCGGCGCCGAGACCGTCGCCGCGTCGGCACTCCACCGGGCCACCCGCCAGGGGGAGGACGAGCCGGTCGCCCGGGTGGTCGACCTGGAGGCCGCGGTCGGGGTGCTCGGCGGCAAGATCGAGTTCGAGACCGGTGAGGAGGGGCGCGAGTCCGAGATCCTGACCCATCTCCTGCGGACCGCGACCGCCGAGACCGTGCGCCAGCACTTCCGGGGGCTCGACTTCGCCCTCCTGGTCGACCGGATCGAGGCCGGCTCGATGGTCACCACGGGCGAGCAGGTCACCGCCCGCGACTTCCTCACCGGCCTGCCGGTGCTGGGCGAGTCCGAGCTGTACGACGAGGTGTGCGACCGGCTCGACGCCGGAAACGACGGCGAGCGCGCCGGGGCCATCGAGCTCGCGCTCGAGGGGCTCTACCTCGCCCGCAAGATCAGCAAGGAGTCCGGCGGCGGAGAGACCGTCTATGGCTAGGCAGCGACCGCGCTCGGGCTCGCGCTACACGGCGTACGACGGCGGGCCGGACCCGCTCGCCCCGCCGGTCGACATCGCCGAGGCCCTCGACGCGATCGGCCAGGACGTGATGGCGGGCTACAGTCCCGAGCGCGCGATGCGCGAGTTCCTGCGCCGGGGCGGTCGCGACCAACGGGGGCTCGACGACCTCGCACGCCGGATCGCCGAGAAGCGCCGCGAGCTGACCCAGCGGCACAACCTCGACGGCACGCTGCAGGAGGTCCGCGAGCTGCTCGACCGGGCCGTGCTCAACGAGCGCAAGCAGCTGGCCCGCGACATCAGCATCGACGACGGCGACCGGGCGCTGCGCGAGCTCCAGCTCGACAACCTGCCGCCGTCGACGGCCGCGGCCGTCAGCGAGCTGAGCGAGTACGACTGGAAGAGCCGCGAGGCGCGGGAGGACTTCGAGCGGATCAAGGACCTGCTCGGTCGGGAGCTGCTCGACCAGCGCTTCGCGGGCATGAAGCAGGCGCTCGAGACCGCGACCGACGAGGACCGCGCGGCGATCAACGAGATGCTGACCGACCTCAACGACCTGCTGTCCAAGCACGCCACCGGTCAGGACACCGACCAGGACTTCGCGGAGTTCATGGACAAGCACGGCGACTTCTTCCCCGAGAACCCGCAGAATGTCGACGAGCTGATCGACGCCCTGGCCCAACGGGCAGCGGCAGCGCAGCGGATGCTCAACTCGATGTCCGCCGAGCAGCGCGCCGAGCTGATGGCGCTCTCGGAGCAGGCGTTCGGTTCGCCCGCGCTGATGCAGCAGCTCTCCCGGCTCGACGCCAACCTCCAGGCGCTGCGCCCAGGAGAGAACTGGGGTGGGTCGGAGAGTTTTCAAGGTCAGCAGGGACAGAGCACATCTTTGGGTCTCGGCGACGGCACCGGCGTACTCCAGGACCTCGCGGACCTCGACAGCCTGGCCGAGCAGCTGGCCCAGTCGTATGACGGCGCCCGGCTCGACGACGTCGACCTCGACCAGCTGGCCCGGCAGCTCGGCAACGACGCGGCGGTCGACGCCCGAACCCTGCAGAAGCTGGAGCAGGCGTTGCGCGACTCCGGTTATCTCAAGCGCACCAGCGACGGTCAGCTCAAGCTGAGCCCGAAGGCGATGCGTCAGCTCGGGAAGGCGCTGCTCAAGGACGTCGCGTCCCGGATGAGCGGTCGCCAGGGCCAGCGCGACCTGCGCCAGGCCGGCGCCGCCGGCGAGCTGTCCGGCGCGACCCGCGAGTGGGAGTTCGGCGACACCGAGCCGTGGGACGTCACGCGCACGGTCACCAACGCCGTACGACGCGTGGTTTCCGAAGGTGGCGCGGACGGCGGTCGGGTCTCGACGGGCTCGACCGACGGCCGGCCGCTCCGGCTCCGCGTGGAGGACGTCGAGGTCAGCGAGACCGAGTCGCGCACGCAGGCCGCCGTCGCGCTGCTGGTCGACACGTCGTTCTCGATGGCGATGGACGGGCGCTGGGTGCCGATGAAGCGCACCGCCCTCGCCCTGCACACACTGATCCGCTCGCGGTTCCGGGGAGATTCGCTGCAGCTGATCGGCTTCGGGCGGCACGCGCAGGTGATGGACATCGAGGAGCTGACCGGCCTCGACGCGATGTGGGACAAGGGCACCAACCTCCACCACGCGCTGTTGCTGGCCAACCGCTTCTTCCGCAAGCATCCCCACGCCCAGCCGGTGCTTCTGATCGTCACCGACGGCGAACCGACGTCGCATCTCGAGCCCAACGGCGAGGTCTACTTCGAGTACCCCCCGCATCCGCTGACCGTCGCCTACTCCGTGCGCGAGCTGGACACCTCCGGGCGCATCGGTGCGCAGGTCACGTTCTTCCGGCTCGGCACCGATGCCGGGCTCGCCCGTTTCATGGAGGCGATGGCCCGCCGGGTCGACGGGCGCGTGGTCGCCCCGGAGCTCGACGACCTGGGTGCCGCCGTCGTGGGCTCCTACCTGGGGTCGCGCGGGCCGGACGGGCCCGGGGGTCACTACGGTGACTGGTTCGGCGGGCGCGGATTCTGGGTCGAGTGAGGACGTTGCGACCCGGCGGAGCCGGGGCGG
>DAINSL010000037.1:0-14797 GCA_036741335.1 Nocardioides sp.
TTGCCCTCGGCACGCAGCTCGGCGGCGCGCTCCTTCATCGCGGCACGTTCCTCGGGGCTGAAGCCGTCGGATTGGTTCTTGGCAGTCTTCTTCGCGGGCATTCGCGGGGCTTCCTCTCGACGCTTGGGGGTACGGCGTGTGGCCGGCCTTGCGCAGAAAGGCTAGGCCGGACGACACGGTGGCGCTTCTCGATTCCGGATCGGATCGGGCCCGGCGACAGCACATGGTGGGGTCCGCGGCACGATGGGGGGGTGCTGGGCTCCGAGTTTGTCGACGTAGCGGTCCTGCTCGACGGTGGCCTCTCGACCGCGCTGGAGGAGCAGGGTCTCGACCTCCAGGGCGGGCTGTGGACGGCCCGGCTCCTGGGCGAGGCGCCGGAGCAACTCGCTCAGGCGCATCGCGCGTACTTCGAGGCCGGCGCCCGGGTCGCGACCACGGCGAGCTACCAGGCCAGCGTGGAGGGCCTGGTCGCCGCCGGCTATGACGCGGCCGAGGCGCGGCGACTGATCACTCTCAGCGTCACCGTCGCACGGAAGGTCCGCGACGAGCTGGCCGGCTCGCACCCGGGGCTCCTGGTGGCCGCCTCCGTCGGACCGTACGGCGCATTCCTGGCAGACGGATCGGAGTACACGGGCCGCTACGGCGTCTCCGCAGCGCGACTGCGCGAGTTCCATGGTCCGCGCCTCGAGCTGCTCGCTGCGGCCGGACCCGACCTGTTCGCCGTCGAGACCATCCCGGACGCCGACGAGGCCGAGGTGCTGGTGTCGCTGCTGGACGAGCTCGACCTGCCGGCGTGGTTCAGCTACTCCGTGCGCGGCTCCACCACCAGCGCCGGCCAGCCGCTGGCCGAGGCGTACGCCGTCGTGGCCGGCAGCCGTTCGGTCATTGCCGCGGGCGTGAACTGCTCCGAGCAGGCCGACGTGCTGTGCGCCGTGCGTGCTGCCGTAGCGGCGACGGGACTACCCGCCGTGGCCTACCCGAACCGCGGCGGCAGCTGGAACAGCGACACGAAGCAGTGGGAGTACGCCGGGCCTCTCGACCTCGATCTCGTCGAGGCCTGGGTGGCCGCCGGCGCACGGTTCATCGGCGGCTGTTGTGGCACCGGCCCCGCCGACATCGCGGAGCTGGCCCAACGAGTCCGACGGATGCCGGCGACGGAGTAAGTCAGGTCAGCAGACCGCGCCCAGGTTGCTGGCGTCGTTCGCGGCGTACCCCGTGCTCAGCGAGCCGATGGAACCACCGGTGACGACGGACTGCGCCTTCTTCTTGTGATGATGCGCGGCCGGTGGCTGCTCCGAGGCGGCGATCGCCTGGGCGACCTTGCGCTGGATCAGCGTGACGTCCGGCTCGGCGGTGTTGATCATCGGCGGTACCAGCGAGAGTGTGGAGACCGGCTGGCTCCTGGCCTGGAGGGCGAGCTGCAGGAAGCGGTCGACCTCGCTGGCCGGGATGTCGGTGGAGATCATCTGCGAGGAGGCCTTGGCGATCTTCTCGAAGTTGGTCAGCGCCACCCGCGGGCTGATCTGGTGCAGCATCGCGTTCATGACGCACTTCTGCCGCGCCATCCGGGAGTAGTCGTCGGAGCTGTCGCGCGAGCGCGCGAACCAGAGCGTGTCGAAGCCGTCGAGCTTGCGTACGCCGGGCTGGATGTAACCGGTCACGTCGGACCCGAGACCGCCGACGGGGATCGCCTGCCGGACGTTGAGCGTGACCCCGCCCACCGCGTCGACGAGACCGCGGAAGCCGGCCAGGTTGACCATCGCCCAGTAGTTGATCTTCAGACCCGTGATGCCCTCGATCGCGGAGATCGTGCCGTCCATGCCGGGGTTCTCCACACCCTTGAACAGCTGCGTGTGGTCGCCCACCCAGGTGGAGATGCCGTTCAGCTCACAGTTGGGGTAGCCGCAGTTGAAGCCGTGCGGCCACGCCTTGTGCATGACCGAGCCCTTCGCGAACGGGAAGTTGGTCATGTTGCGCGGCAGCCCGATCAACACCGTCTTGCCGGTGCTCTGGTCGATGCTGGCGACGGTCATCGAGTCCGTGCGCATGCCCCAGCGCCCGGCACCGGAGTCGCCGCCGACCAGGAGCACGTTGAAGCGGCCGTCGTGGGCGTCGGTCACGGTGTGCCCGGAGAACATGGTGAGGATGAAGTCGCGCTGGACGCCGACCAGATGGGCGCCGAAGAGAAGCGAACCGGCGACCGAGAGGCAGAGCACTCCGTTCAGCCCGACGACCGTACGGCGATGGGTCATCCCGAGGGTCAGTGGCTGTCCGATCCGCCAGGCGTCGAGGAACAGCCCGGCCCAGCCGATCGCCAGCCACATCAGCGCGGTCCGTAGGACGCCCAGCGCGGTGGTGTCGGAGGCCAGCCAGAAGGCGTACTCGTGCCACATCACCGCGAGCACGATGCTCCCGACGCCGGCCACGACGAGCGCGAGCCAGATCCGGGTCGCGATCCGGCCGATGCGGCGGTTGCCGGCGACCAGCTGGGCCGACCCGGGGACGAGCAGGGTCATCACCATCAGCATCAGCGCCCGCCGGTAGCGGACGCGTGCGGCACGGTCGTCGGCGGTGGCCCGATCGAGCATCGGGTCGAGCAGCCTGGGGGAAGAAGCGGGCAGCCCCATGTGAGGTGTCCTTCGGTGCCGGGGAAGTAGCCCCGCCAGTATCACCAGCCACATCGGTCACACGCGGTCGCGACGCGCCGGAGCGGAGCGTTTGGGTCGCTGCCGGTAACCTGCCCGTCATGTCCGACGACTGGCTGTACGGCGGCAAGCCGGGCGGCCCGGGCGCCGACGATCCGTCCGGGTCCGATCCCGACGAGACCCGCGCCGTACCCCGGCAGCCGCGCCCCGACGAGACCCGGGTGATGCCGACCGTGCCTCGGTCACAGAGCCCTGCCCAGGACCCGGCCCAGGGCCCGGCCGGTCCGGTCGCACGGCCGCCCTCGCACGCCGGGACCGGATCGTCCGGTGGTGTCGCGAGCGTGTTCGGCGGGCTGGGCACACGGCTGGGCAGCCGGCTGCGAAGGATGACACGCCCGCCGTTCAAGCTGCGCTACCTGTGGCTGCTGGTCGTGCTCTGGCTGGTCTACCTGATCGCCGTACCGTTCTTCGCCTGGTCGAAGGCCGACAAGGTCAACGCGTTCCCGTCGGGCCACCGGCCCGCCGACCAGTCCGGCACCAACTACCTCCTGGTCGGCAGCGACTCACGCCAGGGGCTCAGCCCGGCGCAGCGCAGGCAGCTGCACACCGGCAACGAGTCCGGTCAGCGCACCGACACCATCGTGTTGGTGCACACCGGCAGCGGGCCGACGCTCACCATGTCGATCCCCCGCGACTCCCTGGTGCCGGTCCCTGGCCACGGCACGACGAAGATCAACGCGGCGTTCGCGTACGGCGGACCGAAGCTGCTCGTCCAGACCATCGAGCAGGACACGGGGATCCACATCGACCACTACGTCGAGATCGGTCTCGGAGGCTTCGTCAACATCGTCGACTCGGTGGGTGGCATCACCATCTGCCCGACCCACAACATGAACGACAAGCTCGCGAACCTGCACGTGAAGAAGGGCTGCCAGCACGCCGACGGCCGGGTCGCCCTGGCCTACGCCCGCTCGCGCCACGCCGACCCCAAGCTCGGCGACATCGCCCGTGGCGGGCAGCAGCGCGAGGTGATGTCTGCGGTCGGGCACCGGGCGCTCTCTCCCTGGACGGTCATCAACCCGTTCCGCTACTGGAACCTCTGGACCTCCGCCACCGACAACCTCACCGTCGACCAGGACATGAGCGTGATCGGCATGGGCCACTTCGGCTGGGCGATGACGCACTCCAAGCTCACCTGCCCGGTGCCGATCAGCAACCTCGCCGTGACCTGGGACCCCACCAGGTCCAAGCAGATGTTCCACGACATCATCAACGACGACACCTCGTCGATCGGCAAGAACCTCTGCACCAAGTCGGGCCTGCCGGCGTCGTCCGGCTGAGGTCTCTGGTCAGCGGCCGCGCTCGTCGCTGATCCGTCGCGCCTTGCCGAGCGACCGCTCCAGGCTGCGCGGCGCGACCACCTCGACCCGGGCGGTGACGCCGATGCGGTGCTTGATCCGCTGGGCGAGCGCCGCACCCAGGGAGGCGGCGTCGGCACCCGGCTCCCCCACGGACTCGACCCGCACCGTGAGCTCGTCGAGGTTGCCGGGTCGGGTGAGGACGCACAGGTAGTGGGGCGCCAGCCCCTCGATGGCGAGGATCTGCTCCTCCACCTGGGTCGGGAACACGTTCACGCCACGCACGATCATCATGTCGTCGGTGCGGCCGGTGACCTTCTGCATCCGTCGGAAGGCGGGGTACGCCGTGCCCGGCAGCAGGCGGGTCAGGTCGCGGGTGCGGTAGCGGATCACCGGCATCGCCTGCCTGGTCAGGCTGGTGAAGACCAGCTCACCCTCCTCGCCGTCGGGCACCGGGTCGAGGCTCAGCGGGTCCACGATCTCGGGCAGGAAGTGGTCCTCCCAGATGTGCAGTCCGTCCTGGGTCTCCCCCGCCTCCTGGCTGACGCCCGGCCCCATCACCTCGCTCAGGCCGTAGATGTCGACGGCCTTCAGGCGGGTCCGCGCCTCGACCGCGTGCCGCATCTCGTCGGTCCACGGCTCGGCGCCGAAGATCCCGATCTCGAGGCTGGTGTCCTTCGGGTCCACGCCTTGCGCCTCCAACTCGTCGAGGATGCTCAGGAAGTACGACGGCGTGACCATGATGATCCGCGGCCGGAAGTCGATGATCAGCCGCGCCTGCCGCTCGGTCATGCCGCCGCTGACGGGCACCACCGTGCAGCCGAGCCGCTCCGCCCCGTAGTGGGCGCCCACCCCGCCGGTGAACAGCCCATACCCGTAGGCCACGTGGACGATGTCACCGGGGCGACCACCGGCCGCACGGATCGACCGAGCCATCAGCTCCGACCAGGTGTCGAGGTCGCCCGACGTGTAGCCGACCACGGTCGGCGTGCCCGTCGTACCGCTGCTGGCGTGGATCCGGTTCACCTGCTCGCGCGGCACCGCGAACATCCCGTAGGGGTAGTTGTCGCGGAGGTCGGCCTTGGTGGTGAACGGGAAGTTCCGGAGGTCGGCCAGCGACGTCAGGTCGTCCGGGTGGACGCCCGCGTCGGCGAACGCCCGGCGGTAGTGCGGCACGTGCTCGTGGACCCGGGACAACGTCTCGCGCAGCCGCTCGAGCTGGAGCTGCTCGAGGTCCTCTCGGGTCAGGTCGGGGATCTCGCCGCTCATGGGAGCAGGCTAGGCCCGGCTACTGGAGGGCACGCATCCGGTTGTTGCGCGCCGCGTGCTCGACCTCGGCCAGGCCCAGTGCCTCCAGGACGGGCGGCACGTAGTTGCCGAACCGTCCCCGGAGCCCCTTCTTGAGGCCGTACCAACCACCGACCGGGTTGTCCGCGGACCGACCCCACGCCTCGACGGTGTCGGGCTTGGCCTCCTTCTGCTCGTCCGCGTTGCCCAGCAGCACCCAGTCACCGCGGTCGGCCAGCATCGCGTGCAGGTCGTCGATGCACTGCAGGTGGTAGCGCAGCTGCGTCGCCCCGACCTGTACGACGAGCGCCGGGGGCTCGGCGTCCGGCTCCCGGTAGGCCTCGAACTCCGAGGTCCCGGGCGGGGTCGTCAGGACCCACGGATCCTCGCGGGTGCCGGCGCCTTCCACATCGACCGTCATGGCTGACCTCCCTCTCGTCGGGCCGGGTGCCCGTCGACGGACACGCTAGAGCCATTACCTGACATCACTTGTCATGAATCCGCCGACGGACCATGCTGACCGGATGCGCGCCGGACGACTGTTGAGCCTGGTGTCGATCCTCGGCCGCGAAGGGCGGATCACCGCCGCGGAGCTCGCCGAGCGCCTCGAGGTCAGCGAACGCACGATCCTGCGCGACATCGAGGTGCTGTCGGGCTCGGGAGTCCCGGTCTATGCCACACGTGGGGTGGGCGGCGGCTTCCAGCTGCTGGAGGGCTACCCGCCGACCCTTCCGGCCGAGGGACGGCTCCGGACCGGTTCGCGACGTCCGGGGCTCGGCCGGATGACGGTCCGGATCACCGACGAGGGCCGGCGGATGGCGGCGATCCTCGGCCACCTCCAACCACTGCGGCCTCGGCCGGAGCCGCCGGAAGAGGGCGGCTGGGTCACCGCGACCTGCCGGATGCGCTCGCTGGACAGCATGTCCGTCGAGGTCCTGGCGCTCGGCCCGCACGTCGAGGTGGTGGCGCCGGACGAGCTCCGGACACATGTGGCCGAGCTCAGCCGGCGGACGACCCGGCTCTACGACGCGACCTGAAGGCGGCCTGGTCGGAAGGCCGCACCGCCCGGAGGGAACCGGTCCGCCTCCATCGCCGTCGAAGCGGCATGCGGAATCGTGGAGTCTCCTCGCGCACGCTGACCTCGGTCGCCGTGCTCAGCCTGATCGGTGTGCTCGGCCTGTCTGCCTGCGGCGGGTCCCAGCCGGGTTCGGCGGCGGCCGGCTCGGACACCGCCCATACCGGAAGCGCAGCCGTCCCGGCTCCCGCTGATGCCGGTCGGGCGGCGGACGGCCGGTCGGTGGCCAGCCTTGGCAACACGGCTCAGGGCGGCGGCTCCCAGCAGGCCGACCTGCTGTCCGGTGAGTCCGTGATCAAGACCGGGTCGGTCGCCCTCAGGTCCGACCAGATCGGCCATCTCCTGGTCCGGGTCTACGGCATCGTCGGCGGGATCGGCGGGGACGTCGCCCGGGAGGACACGGCGACCGACGAGAAGGGCAACGTGGTGCGTTCGACGCTCGTGCTCCAGGTTCCGGTCGCGGACTTCGACACCACACTGAACGACCTGTCGCGGCTCGGCACGCTGGTCGACCGGATCCGCAGCTCCAAGGACGTCACCACGGCCGTCGCCGACATCCACTCGCGCGTCCAGAGCGCCCAGCGGTCGATCACCACCCTCCGCCGACTGTTCGGCAGGGCCAGCAAGCTGGGCGACATCATCCGGCTGGAGAGCGAGCTGTCGCAGCGCGAGGCCGATCTGGAGTCGTTGCAGGCGCAGCAGCGCGTGCTCAGCGACAAGACCACGATGTCGACGATCACGATGACCGTCGAGCTCCCGCGCTCCCACCCGACGCCCACGACCGACCGCGCCAAGACCGGCGGCTTCGTCAGCGGCATCCACGAGGGCTGGCACGCGCTGAAGAGGACCACGCTCGCCGTCGGCCACGGCCTGGGCGTCGTGCTCCCGCTCGGGACGGTCGCGCTGCTGCTGGTCGGGCTGAGCCTGTGGTTCCTCCGTCGCTTCGCCCCGCGACCCGCGCCGGCCGTCGAACCGACCGTCGAGGCCTGACCCTCGTACGCAGCGGTCTACGGCGGCGGAGTCCCGTCGTCGAACAGCGTCCCGCCGATCTCCTTGCTGCGTCCCCTGAACAAGGCGACCACCTCGTCGCCCACCGTCACCAGCACGTCGTACACACCGTCGCGGCCCTCGCGTTCGCGCTCGGTGGCGGTCGCCACCAGGCGGTCTCCCAGCCGGGTCGGGCGACGGAACCGGATCTTTGCACCGGCCGCGACCGTGGCGCGGTTGTAGGAGTTGCAGGCGAATGCGAACGCGCTGTCGGCCAGGGCGAACGTGAGGCCGCCGTGCCCGATGGCGTGCCCGTTGACCATGTCCTCGCCGAGCGTCATCGACAGCGTGGCGGTGCCGGGTCCGACCTCGTCGAGGGTCATCCCGAGCGCCTGGCTGGCTCGGTCACCGGCCCACATCGCCTCGGCGCTGAGGCGGGCGATCTCCTCGGGCGTCACGCGGACAGGCTAGCGACGGGGGTACGGCGTTCAGGACACCGTGCCGAGCTCGTCGCGCAGCCGGGCCAGCAGGGCCGAGAGCAGGCGTGAAACCTGCATCTGGGTGATCCCGAGCACCTCACCGATCTCGGACTGGGTCGCTCCCTTGAAGAAGCGCATCTCCAGCATGATCCGCTCGCGGCGGTCGAGGTGCTGCAGCAGCGGCCTGAGCGCCACCCGGGCCTCGGCACTGTCGAAGCCGGGGTCGTCGTCACCGAGCTTCTCCCCGATCCCCGACTCGGCGTCGGCGGGCGGGGTGTCCAGGGAAGTCGGCACGAAGCAGCCGTTGGCGGCCAGCGCCTCGACCACGAGGTCCAGGTCGAGCTCCAGTCGCTCGGCGATCTCCGAGGGCCGCGGAGCACGACCGAGCTCCTGGCACAGGTCGGACTCGACGGCGGTGATCCGGGCCTGCGCCTGCTGCACCGTCCGCGGCGGGCGGACCGCCCAGCCGTGGTCGCGGAAGTAGCGCCGCACCTCGCCGCGGATGGTCGGCACGGCGTAGCTCAGGAAGTCGGTGGCCCGCCCCGGGTCGAAACCCCGTGCCGCCTTGACCAGGCCCAGGTACGCGACCTGCTCGAGATCCTCGATCGCGACTCCGCGGGACCGGTAGCGGCGCGCCACCTCGACGGCGATCTGCATGTTCAGCTCGACCACACGCCCCTGGTAGAAGGGCCGGTCGGCCTCGCCTGCATCATGGGCGAGCGCCAGCAGTCGCTGCGTGGCCTCGCGGCGGGGCAGGGTCCCGAGCTCGTGGTCGAGCAGGTCCGGGGGGCTTGTCGTCCGTTCGAGAAGGCTGGTCACGGCGCGCACCTTCCGAGGGTAGTCCAGTGGTCGCACCTCGGTTCGACCACTGGACTCCGGTGTATCACCCCGCAAATACGGTGTGCCACCTCCGTAAGGGGGGGTGAAACACCCCTGGACGTCGCAAAGCCGTTCATCCGGGCGGGACGAGAACGGCGAGGACCGCGTCAGAGCCGGCTGCCGGCCAGGGCGACCGCCAGACGTCGGACCGCCTGACGCAGGTGACGGCGGGTCGGGCGGGGAGCGGTGCCTTGCGCGACGATCTCCCGCTCGATCAGGGCCTCCGCCACGACCGCGAAGTCGTCCGCGCCGAGCGGGTCGTAGTCGCGGATCGCCCCGGCCAGACCGTCGAGAGCCGCATGCTCCACGCGGGCCCGCTCCGTCCCGGTCAGCCCGAGCCGGTCGGAGACCTCAGCCGCAAGCGGCAGGTTGAGGTGCAGGGCGCGGAACTGGAGCGCACGACTCTCGCCCGGCTGGGCATGTGCCGCCCTGAGCAGGAGGTCGCGGGTGAGCACACGCCTGGTCTGGGTGGCCCAGTCACCGTGATCGTCACCCTCCACAGCGTCGTGAGCACCCGGCGCCTGCTCCATCATTCGCATCGGCAACCACCCGCCCCGTCGATGTGTGTGGCGGCCTTCGCCGCCCACTGGTCGGCCCGGGTCCGGCGTGGTTTCGACCGCGACCGGACCGGGCCGCAGGGCGTTCGTACCCCACGGCCGCGACGTCATGCGCACCTACGGCGCTCGTCCTCGGGGTTCAGGGTCAACGCAGCGTGCGGTCGAGCAGGTCCCGCAACGCGTCGAACGACCGCTCGGCGCCCGCCTCGTCGTACATCGAGGTGTCCGCCATTGCGTAGCCGTGTGGTGAGCCGGGGTAGATCTCGTTGGTCGCCGTGAGCCCGGCATCCGCGAGAGCCTGACCCAGCCGCTCGACGACCTCGGGAGTCATCGAGCGGTCGTTGTCGGCGTGCCCGAAGACGAACTCGGCGCGGGCACTCGGCAGCCCGACGTGGGGGCTGTCGGCATCGTCGGTGACAAGCCCGCCGCCGTGGAAGCCGGCAACGGCCACCACCGCCGGGTCGAGGTTGGCCGCGCGTACGGCGAGCCGTGCGCCCATGCAGTAACCGACCGTTCCGACCGGCTCGCCGTCGCTGTGCGCACGCAGCGCCTCGAGGTACGCCGGGATGTCACCTGCGAGGCGGGCGCTGGTCAGCTCCGTGATCCGCGGACCCACCTGCTCGAAGAACTCCTCTCGAGCCCCCGGCTCACGCAGGTCGCCCGTGGGCGACGTCTCCGCGGCGGTGCCGGAGCGGTAGAGGGTGTTGGGCGCGAGCACGGTGTAGCCCCAGCCGGCGATCCGGTCGGACATCTCCTCGATCTGCGGCCGCAGCCCGATCGCGTCGATGAACAGCAGGACACCGGGACCGGAGCCGGTCAGGTAGGCCTCCGCGGTGCCGTCGGGAGTGGCGATGTCGAGATAGGTCACCCGATCAGGCTAGCCACCGATCCCGTGCGCGTCGGTCGGTGACGCCGGACCTGCCTGCGCGTACAGGTTCCGGACAGGTTGCGCCCCGCACGATGGAGTGTCCCGCCCCGCCCCCGGAAGGCTCAACGTGTCGCACCTGAGCTGGCTGGAGGCCGCCGTCGTGGGCCTGCTCCAGGGCGTCTCCGAGCTCTTCCCGATCTCGAGCCTCGGCCACAGTGTCCTGCTGCCGGCGGTGATCGGCGGGAGCTGGGCCCGCGACCTCGACGTCTCGGCCGCGGAGTCGCCGTACCTCGCGTTCATCGTGGGCACACACGTCGCCACCGCCCTCGCGCTCGTGCTGTTCTACTGGCGCGACTGGCGGCGCCTCGTGATCGGCTTCTTCACCAGCGTGCGGCACCGCCGGGTGACCAACCCCGACGAGCGGCTGATCTGGCAGCTCATCGTGGCGACCATCCCGGTCGGCCTGGTCGGCCTGCTGTTCGAGCACTGGCTGCGCACCCACCTCGGCCGCCCCGTCCCGGCGGCGTGCTTCCTGGTGGTCAACGGAGTGGTCCTCCTCGGCATCGAGTGGTACGCGGCGCGGTCGCCCGCCCAGGAAACGGTGCCGGCGGAGGTGCCGACGGACCCGGTCGCCGACGGTGTGGCCGCCGATGCCAGGCTCTCGCTGCTGTCGATGCGCCGGTCGCTCGCCATCGGCAGCGTGCAGATCCTGGCGCTCGGCCCGGGCATCTCGAGGTCGGGCATCGCCACCGCGGCCGGCATGAAGGCCGGGCTCCGCCGCGAGGATGCGCTCCGTTTCTCGTTCCTGCTCGCGACGCCGGTGATCCTGGCGGCCGGGGTGCTGAAGCTGCCCGACCTCTTCGGCCCCCTCGGCGTCGGCGTGCGCCCGCAGATCCTCTTCGGCTCGGTGTTGGCCGGGATCGGGGCCTACGTGTCGGTGCGGTGGCTGACCCGCTGGGTGCACACCAACACGTTGCGGCCGTTCGGCATCTACTGCGTGGTCGCCGGCGCCGCCTGCCTGACGTTGTTCGCCGTCCGCTGATCGCGGGCGTCCGCCTCTGGCGCTTCACATGACGCGCCACCCGCGCACGCGGTAGTTTCACGTCTCCGGTCCAGGCACGTATCACGCAGCTCGAGCGTGCCTCCTGTGGGGGTGTGATGACCATGCACGGTGCGCCGGGGGGTCCGACCTCCTCGGCGCTCTACGACGTCGCGACGGATGCGTTCCGTCGCTGGCGTGCCGGCGACGAGTCGGCACTCGACGAGCTCGTCAAGGCGATGAGCCCGGTGCTGTGGCACGTCGTACGCGCGTGCGGGCTCGACCGCGAGGCCGCCGAGGACGTCGTCCAGAACACCTGGCTGACCCTGGTCGGCGCGGCCGACTCCATCCGCGACCCGCAGGCCATCACCCGCTGGCTGTGCACGTCCGCCCGCCGCGAGGCGTGGCGCGTGAGCAAGTCCGCGACCAGGATGCGTCCGGTCGAGGACGACGCGCTCGACGCCCGGATGCCCCTGCAGATCTCGCCGGAGGCCGAGGTGGTCACGCGTGACGAGAGGGCCCAGCTCTGGCAGGCCCTCGGCCGGCTGCCGGAGCGCTGCCAGAAGCTGCTCCGGATCGTGGCGTGGGAGCCGCGGCCCGACTACTCCTCGGTGGCGGCAGGTCTCCAGATGCCGGTCGGCAGCATCGGCCCGACGCGCCGCCGCTGCCTCGACAAGCTCCGCGTCGAGCTCGGAGGTGCGTCGTGAAGCTCTCGGACGACCAGCTGCTGGAGGCGGTGGCCCGGCTGTACGCCGAGTTCGACCCGGCTCCCGACGACCTCGCCGAGGGTGTGCTGGCCCGGCTCGCGGTCGAGGACCTCGAGGACGAGTACGAGCTGCTCACGCTCGTCGAGCGTGTGGACCTGGCGGCCGGTGTCCGCAGCGGCAACGACGCGGTCAGCGACGGTGACGACACCACGGTGGCGCTGGAGTTCGCCGGCACGTCGTACCAGGTGCTGGTGCGGATCAGCACGGTCGACGGTCACCGCCGGCTCGACGGCTGGGTCGTCCCGGCCGTGCCGGTCCGGATCTTCCTCGGGCCCCAGGGCGACGCGCTGGCCCACACCCGGCAGAGCGCGTACGCCGACCAGGACGGCCGCTTCGAGTTCGCGGCACCCACCACCGGAGAGGTCCGACTCTGGCTGCTGCCCCAATCGGGTGGCCAGTCGGTCAGCGACTCCGCCTCCGCGACTCCGCCCTTCGTCACCCCGCCCTTCCTGATCTAGGAGATCGTCTGTGTCCACCCCCAGCAACGACGACGCGCCCCGCCGGTCTCGCCGGCCCTCCCACCAGCGCGAGCCGGCGACTCCTCCGTCCGACGTGCTGCAACAGGTCAACGGACGGGTGCTGGACCCCGGCACGGCGCTCGCGATCAAGGGCGTCACCCCGCAGTCGACGGCGTACGTCGGCCCGCGTCTGACGATCTCGCGCAGCGCCGACGTACCCCGCGTCATCGGAGCGCTCCGCGAGGTCGCCGACGAGCTCGGCTGGGACCTCGACGCCGAGGACGCCGAGCGCGAGATCGCCGAGCATCGCAAGCGCCTCGGGCTCGTCCGGGTCGAGCTCGAGGTCAAGGACCAGCGGGCCACCCTGGCTCCGGACGGCTGGGTGCTGCTCCAGCAGGCCCGGGCGCGCTTCGGCCTGGATGCCATGCGCGGCGTCGGGCTGGATCACGTGGTGTCGGTCCGGGGCGTCGAGGGCAACCCCTTCCACGAGGGCAACCCGTTCCATGAAGGAAACCCCTTCCACGAGGGCAACCCGTTCCACGAGGGGAACCCCTTCGGCACCTCGACCACGGCGGCCATGGCCAGCTACGCCTATGCGGGCTCCGGTGGACACCAGCCGATCGCGTACGTCGGCCCGGCCCCGGCGCGGAAGGGCGACGACTCCTTCCCCGACTCTCGCCGCCCCGTGGTCGCCGTGCTGGACACCGGGTGCGGCCAGCACCCGTGGCTGGACGACCTCGTGCACCTCGACGTCACTCTGGACGGCGAGACGATCGGCTACACCGACGACAGCACGAACCCCGAGCGCTGGCCGGACCAGGTGGGGCCGCTCGACGGCGGTCTCGACACCATGTCCGGACACGGCACGTTCATCTGCGGCCTGATCCACCAGGCCTGCCCGGACGCGGACATCGTGGCCTGGCGGATCATGGCCTCGGACGGCCCGATCGTGGAGAGCGACCTCGTGGACGCACTCTCCGACATCGCCGAGGTGGCGCGTCGCCACCGCGACGGCGAAGAGGGGGGCTACCCCCTCGACGTGCTGAGCCTGTCGATGGGCTACTACCACGAGACGCCGGAGGACGCGCTGTTCGACCCGACGATGAACGACATCCTCACGCTGTTGGGAGAGTGCGGCGTCACCGTCGTGTGCTCGGCCGGGAACGACGCCACCGCGCGACCGATGTTCCCGGCGGCGTTCGCCCCGTGGGCCGACGGACACGGGCTCAACTCGCCGTCGGCATCGACCGTGCCCGTGTTGTCGGTCGGAGCCCTCAACCCCAACCTGAGCGATGCGCTCTTCAGCAATGCCGGGCCCTGGGTGCGGGTCTACGCACAGGGTGCCGCGGTGATGAGCACGACGCCCCAGTTCCAGGGTGGTCTGGAGCCGATGGCCCGTACCGAGGTCTACCAACGTCGGCGTGAGTCCATCGACCCGGACGACTACACCGGTCGCTTCGCGCTCTGGAGCGGGACGTCCTTCTCCGCGCCGCTCTTCGCCGGTCGGCTGGCGGCGTCCCTGGACGCGATCCCGTCCGATCAGCTTGCCGACGGGCGTGCGCCGGCGGTGACCCGCTCGTGGGCGGCGGTGGAGGCGCTGACCGACCTCACGCCATGATGGGGTGTGCCGCCCGCTGAGGAGCTCTACCAACGTGCCCAGGAGGCGCACCGGGCCGGGCGTCATCTGTCGGCTCGACGCCTGCTCGACCGGGCACGCACCCTCAGCGTCGAACCCGACCTGACGGGCCGGATCGAGCTGAGCCTGGCCTACGTCGAGTCCGAGACCGGGGCACCCGACCAGGGGCTGGAGCGCTGTCTCGCGGCGCTGGCACTCGACGGAACCTCCGAGGTGACCCAGGGGCTCATCTGGTCTCAGCTCGCCCTCCTGCGGATGCGGTCGGGCGACACCGGAGGCGCCTTCCACGACTTCGAGCGGGCGGTCGCCCTGTTGAAGGGGGAGTCCGAACATCTGGGGCGCGCGCTGCTGAACCGTGGCGACCTCCACCTCCGGGTCTCGAACGCCGCCGCGGCCGCCGACGACCTGGCGGCCGCCGCCGACCAGTTCCGGCTCGCCGTCCTGCCGGAGCAGGCCGCGAAGGCCGAGCACAACCTGGGCTACGCCCGGCTCCTGTCAGGCGACCTGGTGGGTGCACTGTCGACCATGGAGGAGGCCGCGGTGGTCCTCGCGCCCATCTCCCCGGTGTCTCGTGCCGTGTGCGAGCAGGACCGCGCCGAGGTGCTGCTGGCCGCGGGCCGCCCGCGCGAGGCCGCACGCGCCCTTCGGGCGGCCGCCGACGCCTACGGCGCGCAGCGGCTCCGCCGGTTTCAGGCGGAGTGTGAGTACGTCCTGGCGCAGACCCTCCTGCGCGAGGACCCGCGGCAGGCCCGGGTCGTGGCT
>DAINSL010000037.1:14807-17156 GCA_036741335.1 Nocardioides sp.
GTCGCGTACGCCCTCACCGTGAAGTTCAGCGGCACGGATCTCGCCGCTCGGCTCGGCGGTTCGCGGCCCACGGGAGTCCGGTCTGGTCGGCCAGGGCCGACGCACTCGGCATTGCCGCCGAGGTCCGGTCGGGGGGCAGCTCACGCGCCCTCCTCGACCGGGCCGACGGGCTCGTCGCCGACCTGCGCCACGAGCGCCTCGGCCCGGAGGCCGACCAGCTCGCCCTGATCTCTGCACGTCTGGCCCAGCGGCGCGGCGACCTCGCGGGAGCGCTCGCCCGACTCCGCCGGGTGCGCCTCTCGTCGGACGCCTCGATCCCGCTCCGCCTGTTGCGGCAGGAAGTGCGTGCCGACCTCGCGCACGCACAGCACCGGCCGACCCAGGCGCGGCGGGAGATCACCCAGGGGCTGACCGAGCTGCACCACTGGCAGTCGTCGTTCGGGAGCCTCGACCTGCAGAGCACGCTGGTCGGCCACGGACGCGACCTCGCGGTGCGCGGTCTGGACTCCGCGCTCGCCGACGGCCGGCCCGAGCTCGTCTACGAATGGTCCGAACGCGCCCGTGCCCTCGTCGGACGGGTCTCACCCGTGCGGCCACCGCGCGACGAGCAGATCGCCGCCGACCTGGCCGCGCTGCGCCAACTGCCGGCCGGTGACCGGCAACGCGCCGAGCTCGCCGACCGGATCGCCCGCCACAGCTGGGCGGCACCCGGCGGCGGGGAGGTGGGAGAGCCGGCCCCGTTCGATGAGCTGCGGGAGGGACTCGGAGACGCGGCCCTGGTCGCCTACGTCGTACGGCCCGGCCGGATGGCTGCCCTCGTCGCGACCGCGGACGGTGGCCGGGTGATCACCCTCGGCGACGGCGAGGGACTGCGCAACCGCCTCGATGCGGTCGCCGCGGAGCTCGACATGGCCGCCTCACGCACCGACGGTCCCCTGGCCTCGGCGATCCGAGCCAGCCTGCAGCGGAGCCTGTCGCGCGTGGCGGCCGAGCTGGTCGCACCGATCCTGCCGCTGGTGGGCGACCGGCGCCTGGTGATCACTCCCTCCGGCAGCCTCGCCGGCACGCCCTGGACCCTGCTGCCGGGCTTCGTCGGACGGCCCCTGACGATCCCGCCGTCCGCGACCCAGTGGATCCGCCACCGATCGTCGGCCTCGGGTGGCCGGCGCGTCGGCCTGGTCGCGGGGCCGCGCGTCGACCGGGCCGCAGAGGAGGTCGGCCGCGCCGCCGACGCCTGGGTCGGGACGGGCACCGCGGCCGAGGTGCTGACCGGCCCGGATGCGTCCGCGGCGCGGGTGGCCGCGCTGGCCGAGCGCGTCGACGTGCTCCACCTCGCCGGGCACGGGCGCCACTCCGGCGAGCACCCGCTGTTCTCGGGCGTCGAGCTGGCCGACGGTCCGTGGTTCGGCTACGACATCGACGCCCTGGCCCACACCCCCGGAACGATCGTGCTCTCGGCCTGCGAGCTCGGGCGGGTGTCGGTGCGTTCGGGCGAGGAGGCGGTCGGCATGACCGCGGCCTGGCTCCACGCCGGGGCGCGGCAGGTGTTGTCGTCGCCCGCGCTGGTCGCGGACCACGTCGCCTGCGAGGCGCTCGCCCGCTGGCACACCCTGGTCGCGGGAGGAGCCGAGCCCGCCGTGGCCCTGGCCGACGTGGGCGCGGACGCGATGGACGGGCCGCCGCTGCCCTTCCTGTGCTTCGGCGCGGGATGGTGAACAAATATTTCGGGCCGCACGTATCACCGGCGAGGTCGCCGACTCTTGTATGTCGCAGGCCGGGATCGCTGATTCGGGGGGACAGCGAGCCCGGCCCGCGAGTGAGAGCCGGATACGGCGCAGGGCCGGGTTGCGGACATCGGGGGGTTGCCGCAGCCCGGCCCTTCTCGTCCCCGACGTCAGACCTGACCGTCGATCAGCCGCTGGACGTACGGCGTCCAGTGGCCGGCGTACCTACGCTGGAGCTGCGGGATCCGCCAGTCGGTGCCCTCGACCATCTGCCGGCAGCGGTAGCTGTGGCAGTGGCAGCGCAGCAGGAAGTCCGGGTCGACCGTGCTCATCGCGTAGTCGTGGAGCAGCTCGGCCCCGGCCGGGACGTGCTGCAGCGTGGCCAGCGTGTACTCGTCGACCCAGCCCAGGTCGGGGTCGCACGCGTGGTTGCCGAAGCGGTTGTCGTTGCCCGGCGCGAGCAGCAGGTGGACGTCCTCGTCGACCACGACGCTGTCGACGTACGACGTGCTGGTCACGAGCAGCCGACGGAGCCCGGCGGTGTCGACGAGCGTGCCGCCGACCCGCGACACGACCGTGCCCGCGGGCAGGTCGGCGGTCGCGAACAGCCCGCGCCCGGCAACGT
>DAINSL010000037.1:17166-18983 GCA_036741335.1 Nocardioides sp.
TAAGAGAGGCGGTTATTAGCTCGATTATTGGCTCACTGCATCGACC
The DNA here is from genome assembly GCA_036741335.1 of Nocardioides sp. GTDB lineage: Bacteria > Actinomycetota > Actinomycetes > Propionibacteriales > Nocardioidaceae > Nocardioides. Next base: position 17,213 of record DAINSL010000037.1, read on the forward strand.
TGGCGATCACGACGCGCTGGATCTGGTTGGTCCCCTCGTAGATCTGGGTGATCTTGGCGTCGCGCATCATCCGCTCGACGGGGTAGTCGCGGGTGTAGCCGTAGCCACCGAGGACCTGGACGGCGTCGGTGGTGACCTCCATCGCGACGTCGGAGGCGAAGCACTTCGCGGCCGCCCCGAAGAAGGTGAGGTCGTCGTCGCCCCGCTCCGACCGGCCGGCGGCGGCGTACGTCAGCTGGCGGGCCGCCTCGACCTTCATGCCCATGTCGGCGAGCAGGAACTGGATGCCCTGGAAGTCGGCGATCGGATGGCCGAACTGCTGCCGCTCCTTGGCGTAGCCGAGCGCGAAGTCGAGGGCACCCTGGGCCACCCCGACCGCCTGCGCGGCGATCGTGACCCGGGTGTGGTCGAGGGTCTTCATCGCCGTCTCGAAACCGGTGCCCTCGGCGCCGATCATCCGGTCGGCGGGGATGCGCACGTGGTCGAGGTAGACCTCGCGGGTCGGGCTGCCCTTGATGCCCAGCTTCTTCTCCTTGGCGCCGAAGCTGACGCCCTCGTCGGACTTCTCCACCACGAACGCCGAGATCCCACGCGCACCCTTGCCGGGGTCGGTGACGGCCATGACGGTGTAGAACTCGCTGACCCCGGCGTTGGTGATCCACCGCTTCACGCCGTTGAGGACCCATTCGTCGCCATCGCGAACGGCGCGCGCCTTCATGGCGGCAGCGTCGGAGCCGGCATCGGGCTCGGACAGGCAGTAGGAGAAGCCACCTTCACCGGCCGCCAGCTTGGTGAGGTAGTGCTTCTTGAGCTCCTCGGACCCGCTGATCATCACCGGCAGCGAGCCCAGCTTGTTGACGGCCGGGATCAGGCTGCTGCTCATGCACACCCGGGCGATCTCCTCGATGACCAGCACCGTGGCCAGCGCGTCCGCCCCCGCCCCGCCGTACTCCTCGGGGACGTGCGGGGCGTGGAAGTCGGCCGCCTGGAGCGCCTTGGCGGCCTCCTCCGGATAGCGGGACTCCTCGTCGACCTCCGCGGCGTACGGGGCGACCTTGGCCTCGCAGACGTCACGCACGGCCTTCCGGATCGCCTGGTGCTCCTCGGACAGGGCAAACAACGGGAAGGCGTCCATGCCCGGAGATTCTACGGTTGGGTCACAATCGCGGCGGACCGGTGCCCGGGCTGCGCGCGGCGCGGGCTCCTAAGGTGGTCGCATGGGCGACTGGCAGCGCACGGAGTGGGTCGACCTGATGCTCGACGACTGTGAGACGTGGGCGGTTGTCGGGCTCTCCGGCAACCCGGGGCGCCCGGCGTACTCCATCGCCGACCTGCTCCAGCGACGCGGCAAGCGGGTCGTGCCGATCCATCCGCGCTTCGCCGGGCCGGACGAGCAGGGCCGGGTGCTCGGCCAACGGGGCTACCCGACGCTCGCCGACATCCCGTTCGCGATCGACGTGGTCGACGTGTTCCGCCGGTCGGAGGCTGCAGGTGAGTTCGCCGACCAGGGAGTCGCCGTCGGCGCCCGCGGGGTGTGGCTCCAGCTCGGGGTCATCGACGCGGACGCGTTCCGTCGGACGACGGCGGCGGGGACGCCGATGGTGATGGACACCTGTCCCTCGATCGAATGGCGGCGCCGCGAGAGCGCGGGGCGCGCCCTGGCCTGAGCGGCAACCGCAAGGTTCCCGGGCGAACTGCAAGCCGCCCAACGGCACAGCGGCGCCGCGAGAGCGCGGGGCGCGCCCTGGCCTGAGCGGCAACCGCAAGGTTC
>DAINSL010000037.1:19083-24838 GCA_036741335.1 Nocardioides sp.
CCGGGCGAACTGCAAGCCGCCCAACGGCACAGCGGCGCCGCAGAGCGCGGGGCGCGCCCTGGCCTGAGCGGCCCGGGACCTGCTCAGAACCCGAGCGTGCGACCACCGGTGGAGGAACGGACCTTCTTGCCCTTCTCCTGGGCGGTCGTCCGCAGGTCGGCCTGGAAGTCGAGGATCCGCTGCCGAAGGTCGGCGTCGGTCGCGGCCAGGATGCGTACGGCGAGCAGCCCGGCGTTGCGGGCGTTGCCGACCCCGACGGTGGCCACCGGCACGCCGGCGGGCATCTGCACGATCGAGAGCAGGGAGTCCATCCCGTCGAGGTGCTTCAGCGGCACGGGTACGCCGATCACCGGCAGCGGCGTGACCGCGGCCAGCATGCCGGGCAGATGCGCCGCGCCGCCGGCCCCGGCGATGATCACCGACAGACCGCGGTCGGCCGCCTCGCGGCCGTAGTCCAGCATCTCGTCGGGCATCCGGTGCGCGGAGACGACGTCGGCCTCGTAGGGCACGTCGAACTCCTTCAGCGCCTCTGCCGCGGCCTCCATCACCGGCCAGTCGGAGTCGGAGCCCATCACGATGCCGACCCGCGGTGCTTCACTCATGCGCTTTGGTCTCCCAGCTCTCCGGCGAACCACGCCGCCGCATGGCGGGCGCGCTCGAGACAATCATGCAGGTCGTCGCCGTAGGCGTTCACGTGGCCGACTTTGCGACCCGGCCGCGGCTCCTTGCCGTACAGGTGCACGCGGAGCCGCGGGTCGCGGGCCAGGGCGTGCGGATAGCCGTCGTAGAGGCGTCCGGACCCGCCCAGGATGTTGACCATCACCGTCCACGGGGCGCGGGCCACGGGCGAGCCCAGCGGCAGGTCGAGCACCGCGCGAAGATGGTTCTCGAACTGCGAGGTGACCGCGCCGTCCTGGGTCCAGTGACCGGTGTTGTGCGGGCGCATCGCGAGCTCGTTGACCAGGACGCCGTCCTCGGTCTCGAACAGCTCCACCGCGAGGATCCCGGTGACGTCCAGGTCGCGGGCGATCCGCAGGGCCAGCTCCTGGGCCTGAGCGGCGTGAGCGGGAGCGAGGTCCGGCGCCGGTGCGACCACCTCGTGGCAGATCCCGTCACGCTGGGTGGACTCGACCACCGGGTACGCCGCCGCCTGGCCGCTCGGACTGCGCGCCACCAGGGCCGAGAGCTCCCGGCCGAACGTCACGCGCTCCTCGGCGAGGATCGGTACGCCGGTCCGCTCGGCCGCCGCGAAGGCCGCGGCGCACTCGTCCGGTGTGTCGGCGAACCAGACGCCGTTCCCGTCGTAGCCCCCGCGGGCGACCTTGAGCACGCAGGGGAAGCCGAAGTCGGCCACCTCCTGAGGGCTCGCCACCGCGCGGTAGCGCGGCTGGGGCAGCCCGAGCCGCTCCACCGCGGCGCGCATCACCAGCTTGTCCTGGGCGTGGACCAGCGCGTCCGGGCCCGGGCGTACGGCGGTCCCCGCGGCCGCGAGGGCCCTCAGGTGGTCCGTCGGGACGTGTTCGTGGTCGAAGGTGACCACCCGGCACCCCTCGACGACGTCTTGCAGCGTCGCCAGGTCGGTGTAGTCACCCACGACGTGGTCCGGGATCACCTGGGTCGCCGACGCCCCCGGCTCCTCGGCGAGGAGCCGCAAGGGGATGCCGAGCGCGGCTGCGGGCTCGGCCATCATCCGGGCCAGCTGTCCACCGCCCACGACCGCGACCGTGGGCGCGCTCTGGGACCCGGGGCTCACCCGGCCCAGCGTAGGGGCTGTGTTGCCCGGGTCAGACCGCGGCCGCTTGCGCCGGCATCGCGGCGCCGTACACGGGCGCCTCGACCTCGAAACGAAGCCCGGCCCCGCGCACCGTGGTGATCAGGTTCGGCTGGCTCGGGTCGTCGCCGAGCTTGCGGCGTACCCACCCCAGGTGGACGTCGATCGTCTTCGACGACGTCCAGAAGTTGGTGTTCCAGACCTTGAGCATCAGCTCGTCGCGCGAGACGACAGCGCCGGCCCGCTCCATCAGGTGATGGAGCAGGTCGAACTCCTTGCGAGAGAAGACGATCTCGCAATCATCACGCCATACCCGTCGGGTGACGGGGTCGACGCTGACGTCCTGGACCTTGAGCACACACTGAAAATAGGTACCTAACACCCCTTTGCGCCGGGGAATGGCTCAACTCGCAGCCTTACGAAGGTAAAATCTCCCCAGTTCTCAATGACGCCGGACGGCCACGGGTTCGACCAATCCGAAGCCCCGGACCGGTCGCGCAGGCAGGAAACGGGTCTCGAACTGGTCCACCGGCAGCAGGTCGGCGGTGGCCCGGTCGACGATCACCCGGTTGCGCCGGGCGACCGCGGTCAGGCGCGCTGCGAGGTTCACGGGCGGCCCGAAGACGTCTCCGAGCCGCAGCGCCACCGACCCGCTGGACAGCCCCACGCGTACGTCGGGCATCCGCGGGTCGCGGCCGACCACCGCGATGATCCCCTCGGCGGTGTCGTAGGCGCGGATCGGGTCCTCGTTCACGAAGAGCACCGCGTCACCGATGCTCTTGATGACCCGCCCGCGCTGGCCCGCCACCACGTCTGCGCAGCGCGACTCGAAGATCTCCACGAGGTCGCCGATCCGGTCGTGGTCGAGCCGGTTGGTCAGGGCGGTGAAGCTGACGATGTCGGCGAACCCCACGGTCACCTGGGTGGTGTGGAGGTCCTCCTCGTTGGCTCCCAGGGCCTCGATCCGGCCCACGGCCGCCGCCAGGTGTCGCCGCCAGACGTAGACGAGCAGCTCCTCGAAGGGCCGGTTCAGGTGCCCGACCATCTGCAGGGCGGCGGTCGCCCGCGAGCCGGTCGCGTCCTCGCCCGACTCGACCTCCTGGACCCGATGGACCAGCGTGGCGACCTCCCAGTCCGCGAGCCGGGCCATGGTCTGGCCGACGGCCCGGGTCAGGTTGACCGCCATGTCGAAGTCGATGACCCCGCCGTCGACGAGCTGCAGCAGGGTCGAGACCGCGTCCGCGTCCGCCTGGGTGAATGCGCGGTCGACCCCGTGGTCGGGGAAGCCGAGGGCGCGCCAGAGCCGTCGGGCCTGCTCGACGGTGGCGCCGGTCTCGGCCGCGACCTCGAGGGCGTTGTAGACGAGGTCCTCCCCGAGGATGGCGCGCTCGAGCTGGTGCCCGGCGGTCGCCTCCTCGCCCTGCCCGGTGGGTGCGGCGGGATCGGGGACGGCCTCGTCAGGCGCCGTCGTCGTTCCTCGCGTCGCCGGCCGGCGTCCCACCCAGGAGCTCGGTGAGCTTGCGCTGCACGTCCTCGACGTGCGGGATGTCGTGGAGCCGCACCGAGCCGTGGGTGCTGGCGTCGCTGATCACGAGCGTCCCGCAGCCCAGCATCCGGTCCACCACGCCCATGTCGTAGGCGACGTCGCTGATCCGGTGCAACGGGATGTCGTGGCCGCGTCGCGCGAGCACTCCTTCGCGCGTGATCAGCCGCTTGCTGGTGATCGTGTAGGTCGAGGTCAGCCAGTCCAGGAACGGGCGGAGCGTGAACCAGAGGATCACCACCGCCGCGAGGATCCAGACGATCAGGCTGACGACGTGGTTGCCGATGTGCTTGTCGAGGAAGATCGCCACGGCGAGGGTCACCAGGAGCACCAGCACGGGCACGATCAGCGCCTTGGGATGAGTGCGCGTGTCGACGATGACGGACTCGCCGTCGGTCAACAGCTTGGGAGAGATGGCCACGGGCGAGAGTCTCTCACTCCGAGGGGCGCACGTGAACGACATCGCCGGCGCTGAGCGTGACCGCCTCATCGGCCGTCCGGAGAATCAGGCCCCCGTGGTCGTCGAAATCGACCACCCGGCCCTCCACGGTCCGGTCGCCCGGCAGCTCGACCCGGACGTCCTGCCCGAGGGTCGCGCTGCGGTCGCGGTACTGGTTCATGAAGAGGTCCGGGTGCCTCGCGAAGTGGCCGAGAGCGGCACGCAGGGAGCCCAGCACGTCGCCGAACAGCGTGGTGCGGTCGACCCCGTGTCCGGCCAGGGTCAGGGAGGTCGCGGTCGGCACCGGCAGCTCGTCCTCGGTCTGGTCGACGTTGATCCCGATCCCGATCACGACCCTGGGTGGCCGGGTGGCGACGCGCTCCACGAGGATCCCGCACACCTTGCGGCCGTCGATCAGGACGTCGTTGGGCCACTTCAGCGTGAAGGGGCCGCCCAGCGCCCGGGCGACGGCGTACCCCGTCACGAGGGGGACGACCGGCCACCACTCGTTGTCCACGAGCGGGTCGAGGACGGCCGAGAAGGTGAGCGCGGCACCGGGCGGCGTCACCCACTCCCGGTCCAGCCGGCCGCGTCCGGCCTGCTGGTGGTCGGCGACCACCACCAGGTTGCTCTCGGGCTCGGCGGCGGCGAGCGCGTTGGTGGAGCCGGCTTCGGCGTGCAGCCGTACCGTCCACTGCGGGCCGGCCACAGCCTGGAGGGCGGCCTCGTCGAGCGGCGACCGGGCGGAGCGGAGGGAGTCCATGGCACTAGATTGGCCCCGCAGACGCGAGGAGGCCACCACAGGTGAGCGCTGAACCCACGACCAAGCCCGGCGACGCGACCGACGTTGCCGAAAAAGACCCGGCCATCGACATCCACACGACGGCCGGCAAGATCGCTGACCTCGACCGCCGGCTCGACGAGGCCGTCCACGCCGGCTCCGCCAAGGCGATCGAGAAGCAGCACGCCAAGGGCCGCAAGACCGCCCGCGAGCGGATCGAGCTCCTCTTCGACGAGGGCTCGTTCGTCGAGATCGACGAGCTGGCCCGGCACCGGTCGACGGCGTTCGGCCTGGCGAGCCGGCGTCCGTACGGCGACGGCGTGATCACGGGCTACGGCACTGTCGACGGACGTCAGGTCTGCGTGTTCAGCCAGGACTTCACGATCTTCGGCGGCTCCCTGGGCGAGGTGTACGGCGAGAAGATCACCAAGGTGATGGATCTCGCCATGAAGACCGGCTGCCCGATCATCGGCATCAACGAGGGCGCGGGCGCGCGCATCCAGGAGGGCGTCGTCTCGCTCGGCCTGTACGGCGAGATCTTCCGCCGCAACGTCCACGCCTCCGGGGTGATCCCCCAGATCAGCCTGATCATGGGCTCCTGCGCCGGCGGCCACGTCTACTCCCCCGCCGTCACCGACTTCACGGTGATGGTCGACGGCACCTCCAACATGTTCATCACCGGCCCCGACGTGATCAAGACCGTCACCGGCGAGGACGTCACCATGGAGGAGCTCGGCGGCGCGCGCACCCACAACACCAAGTCGGGCAACGCCCACTACATGGGCTCCGACGAGGCCGACGCCATCGACTACGTCAAGGCGCTGCTGTCGTTCCTCCCGCAGAACAACCTCGACCCCTCGCCGTCGTACGACGCCCCGGCCGACCCCGGGATCACCGACCTCGACCGCACGCTCGACACCGTGATCCCCGACGGCGCCAACCAGCCCTACGACATGCACGACGTGATCTCCGCCGTCGTCGACGACGAAGAGTTCCTCGAGGTGATGGCGTTGTTCGCGCCCAACATCCTGATCGGCTTCGGCCGGGTCGAGGGCAGGTCGGTCGGCATCGTCGCCAACCAGCCGATGCAGTTCGCCGGCACCCTGGACATCGACGCATCGGAGAAGGCGGCGCGCTTCGTGCGCACCTGCGACGCGTTCAACATCCCGGTGCTCACGTTCGTCGACGTGCCGGGCTTCCTGCCCGGCACCGACCAGGAGT
>DAINSL010000038.1:0-20625 GCA_036741335.1 Nocardioides sp.
TCGACGAAGTCACCGGCCGGGTCCACGAACCACGTGGCCATGCCCACGCTCCGCTGGTGGTGGGCGAGCACCGCCAGCCTGCCCGGATCGCTGCGTACCGTACGGCGTACCCAGTCCACGTAGCCCTCGACGACGAGGTCGCGTCGCAGGAGCGGATTGGCCGTGTAGTGGTTGACGTAGCCCGCGAACGCCCGCCCCACCAGGTCGTCGAGATCGGGCGGCGTGGCCCCTCCGCGACGCACCTGGAGCTCGTTCGCGAGCTCCGGTCCCGACTTCGCAAGCATCGCGGCCGGCGCCTCCCAGTACACGAGTGTGTCGGCCGGGACGACGTCGCGGCCGCACGCCGCGAGGACTGCGCCGCACTCGACGAGACGTGACGGCCATCGCACGACGAGCACGTCCTCGTCCCGGGCGCACGCGGCCACGAGGTCGTCGCGCAGTGCGTCGTCCCACACAGCCTCCTGGCCGACCACGACCCTCGCCATCGACACTCCGAAGCGGCCGGACTCGACGGGGCTGGGTGACGCGGTGACGCCCCTGCCGAGCAGGTCGAGCCAGGTCACGGGGCCGTCCGGTAGGACGCCACGCCCTCGACGACCCGATCGACGTCGCTGTGGGACATGTCAGCGTGCAGAGGGAGGCGGACCAGCCGCTCGGCGGCCCGCAACGACACCTCACACGGCCGCGGCGTCCGCGCCAGCCGGGCGCCGGCCTCGGACCGGTCGAGGGCCTGGTAGTGGAAGGCCGCGACGATCGACCGATCGCGGAGATGGGTGATGAGCCCGCGCTGGTCGTCGTGCGTCGGCATCATCATCCAGTACAGGTGCGCGGGATGTTCGCCCCCGGGGATCGGGGTCATCCGCTCGATGCCCGTGGCCGCGGCCCAGTCGGCCAGTCGGGTGTCGTAGGCGTTCCAGACCCGATGGCGGGCCTCCTGGATCTCGTCGAAGCGCTCCATCTGGGCCAGGAGCAGCGCCGCCGACAGATCGCTCATGAGGTACGACGACCCGTGGTCGACCCAGGTGTACTTGTCCACCTCGCCGCGCAGGAAGCGACGCCGGTCGGTGCCCTTCTCGCGGATCACCTCGGCCCGGCTCAGGAGGTCCGTGCGGTTGACGAGCAGCGCGCCGCCCTCGCCGCACGAGATGTTCTTGGTGTCGTGCCAGCTCTGGGTGCCCAGCGCCCCGAAGGTCCCGAGGTGCTGGCCCTTCCAGTACCCGCCGATCCCGTGGGCGTTGTCCTCGACCAGTGGGATGCCCCTGGGTTCGAGCAGGTCGAGCAGGTCGTCCAGGTCGGCCGCGACCCCGCCATAGTGGACGACGAAGACGGCCCTGGTCCGCTCGGTGAGTGCGTCGGCCACCTGCGCGACGTCGAGGTTGAGGGTGGCCGGCTGGACGTCCACGAGCACGGGGGTCGCTCCGCGCAACGCCACCGCGGTCACCGTCGAGGTGAACGTGAACGACGGGCAGATGACCTCGTCACCGGGCCCCAGCTCGAGGAGCAGGGCAGCCAGCTCGAGGGCGTGGGTACACGACGTCGTGAGCAGCGCCGCGGGCGTCCCCGTGCGACGTACGAGCCACTCGGTCGCGCGCTCGGTGAAGCCGCCGTCGCCGTGCCACACCGAGGACGACAGCGCCTGGCCGACGTACTCCCGCTCGAGCGTGGAGATCTGCGGCTGGGACAAGCGGATCAGGTCCACGTCACCCAGCCTGACACAGCCCCGATTCCAATTGCCGCCTTTGGCGAAACGCCAGGTCTAGGCCCGGTCGTGCACCGCTTCGGCCACCGCGTCGGGGCCGGCCTGCATCTCGGTCACGTGGGGAAGCTCGAGCCCCGGGACGCCGGCCAGCGGGCCGTCGCTGTGGCTGTCGACGCGTACCAGGTAGCCGGGGCGCTGCATCGAGCGGAAGTGGAGGCGACCGATGTACTCCCCCAGCACCCCGATCGAGAGCATCATGGCGCCGCTGAAGGCCGTCAGGAGGGCCACCAGCGTGGTGAAACCGGCCACCTGGACCTCCCCGAGGGCATGGAGCACGAGGATGTAGACGAGTCCGAACATCCCCAGCAGCGAGCACACGAAGCCGAGCCAGATGACGAGCCGCAGGGGGATGGTGCCGTATCCGGTGACCATGTTCCACGAGTGGCGCATCAGGCCCGCCACCGAGTAGTTGGAGCGACCGTTGGTGCGTTGGTCCATGCGGACCGGGACGCCGACCACCGACGTGGTGGTCCAGGAGAGGACCACGTCGAGGGAGACGAACGGATCCGCGATGTGGGCGAAGCCCTCTCGCAGCTCGGTCCGGAAGGCGCGGAAGGCGCTGACCTGACGGGCGTTGGGGACGCCCGCCAACGCCAATCCGGCCTTCACCGTTCGCGACGCGAGAGAGCGCGCATAGCCGTGCTCCTCCGTCATCGCGGTGCCGTACACCAGGTCGACCACGGGGTTGGACAGTGGCTCCACGAGCGCAGCCACCTGGTCGGGGCGGTGCTGGAGGTCGTCGTCCATGGTGACGGTGATCTCGTAACGGGCACGGCTCAGGCCGGCCATGAGGGCGTTGTGCTGGCCGTAGTTGCGACGCAGGAGAAGCGCGCGGACCCGCTCCGGATCCTCGAGCTCGAGAGTCCGAGCCTGGGCGTAGGTGTCGTCCGGGGAGCCGTCGACAACGAGGATGATCTCGTAGGCGGTGGTGAGTGCGGGAAGGTGTCGGTGCAGGCCCGCGACCAGCTCCGGAAGGGTCTCGCGCGACCGATAGCACGGCACCACCACCGAAATCCTCACCCTCCCGAGTATGGGCTATTTCCCATCCGCAACCGGGTCATTCAAGTACGTTGAGGCCGGTTTCTAGGGCGAAGAAGACGGAGCAGCGACGTGTCCTCTGGGATGAGCGCGAAGGTCGCGGCGACCTCTCCCGTGACCTCGCGCGCCGCCGTCTGGCGCAGGTTCCGATGGGCGCTGATACCGATCGGCATCTTCCTGCTGACTCGGGTCGCGGACGCGATCATGCTGATGATCGCCGTCCGCCACCAGTACCCGGCATCGAACTTCCCCGGCTTCGGCGTTCCGATCATCCGTGACCCGCACACCTACTCGAACGTCGTCCAGAGCTGGGACGGTCAGTGGTTCCGCCTGATCGCCGAGGATGGCTACCCGCACACTCTCCCGACGTCACACGGCCAAGTCGTCGAGAGCCAGTGGGGTTTCTACCCCCTCTTTCCTGCGCTCGTCCGGCTGGTCATGGTCGTGACCCACACGTCGTTCGGGGTCGCGGCCTCGATCCTGAACCTCGTGCTCGGCTCGGCGGGGATGTGCGTCTTCTACCGCCTGATCAGCTCGCGCGCGAGCGGCTTCAGTGCGGTGATGGCCGTGGTCGTGGCCTCCACCTTCCCGTCCGCGGTCGTCTTCCAGACCGCCTACTCCGAGGCGTTGTGCTTCCTGCTGCTGGTCAGCGCGATCTGGTTCCTCGGTCGACGCCAGTACGCGTGGCTGATGCTGATCGGGGTCCTGCTCAGCCTCACCCGCCCGATCGTCCTGCCGCTGGCTCTGGTGGTGGCGATCCACGGCTGGCTGCGTTGGCGGGCGCGAGACCGCGAGCCCTTCCCCGTCCGCGACCGCTGGTGGGTCGCGGTCACCGCAGCGGTCGTGGCTGCCTCGTTCGAGCTCTGGTCGGTCGCCGGGTGGATCATCACAGGTGACCCGCACACGTACGTCACGGCGATCGGCGCGTGGAACCGAGCATCGGGGAAGAACGCACAGCTCGGCTCCGACTCCTGGCTCACCCATGCCCTCACCGGGGACTCGCAAGCGCTGGTGGCGATCGTCCTCGCGGTGGGGCTGCAGTGCTACTTGCTGCTCAGGCGACCGGCTCGGCTATGGACGCCAGAGCTCCGGGCCTGGAGCTTCGCGTACGCCGCCTACCTGCTGCTCACCACGTGGCCCCAGAGCAGCGTCGTGCGGCACCTGCTCATGGTGCTCGTTCCGACGTGGCCGTGGCCAGAGGTCGGCGACCGGATCACCGACCGTCGGCGACAGATCCTGCTGGCCACCGCGGTCGGCGCGGTCGGTCTGGTGTTGCAGTTCTTCTGGATCAACAAGTTCTGGATCGACGGTTCGTCGTTCTACTCATTCCCCTAAGAGCGCACCGTCCGGTCACGGGTGGCCGTGGGAGTACTGATCGATCACGAAATAGGTCCGCAGCCACCACCACTGCAGCAGGAACCCCACGACGATCACGCCCGTGAGGATTGCGGCCCGAACCGGCGTGGACGTCACCCGACCGCCAACTCCAGGTGCCGGCCACCACGCAGCACCAACAAGCGTGGAGAAGCGAATGACGCTGGCCGTGGGCGGCGTCACCGCCAGGATGAGCAAGGGATACGACACCGTCCAGATCCGGATAGGTAACGGCCAGCCGCGGGCCTTCACCGCCACCGTCGCCAGCGCAGCCACAACGACCAGCACAACCAGCCAGCGAGCCGGAGGAGCGCCGTGCGCCAGGGACTGCAGCCACGTGTCCGGCGGGTTCCCTGCCACCGTGGCCCAGGCCCGCTGGGTTTGGAAGTAGGCATCCCTGCTGCCGAGGACGACGGCGGTGGTCACCGGCCAGACCAGAGTGGCAACCGCGATGGTCGCGGCAGCACCGACGAGGCCGCGGCGTTCACCGTCCGCCCATGGCACCGAGTCGCGGCCGCGCCAGCGCACCACGAGGTAGGCCAGGACGACCAGGAGCAGCGCCGGTGCGATCGGACGAGTCAACGCGAGGGCCACCCCGGCGAGCGCCAACACGACGTGCTGACGACGCTCGAGCGCCCACAGCGCAAGCAGGACGAGGAGCAGGGCCAGGCTCTCGGTGTAGGCCGCCTGGAAGATCGGTGCCGCCGGGGCGCAGCACCCAGCAAGCACGGTGAGGCCTGCCACGAACTGGCCGCATCGTCGCAGCAGGATGGAGTACAGGAGGCACATTGCCGCAGCTCCGCACGACAGGCTCACGATGCTCGCGGACACTCCGAAGGACGCCCCGGTGAACATCACGAGCCGGACCAGTGCCGGGTAGGCGGGGTAGAAGGCCCACGCATTCTGCTGCAGCACGCCATCGACGACCGGGACGTGCGTGGGGTAACCATGCGTAGCGATCTGGCGATACCACTGGCCGTCCCAGTTGGCGATCACATGGAAGTACGACGCCGGGTCCACCAGCGTCGGCATGGGCATGTGCGCGGGCAGCGCCGAGGCGGGAATCTGGTCGCGGGCAAGCAGCACGATCAGTGCGACGTCGACCAGACGGGTGAGTAGGAAGATCCCGAGCGGTACGGCGTACCAAGGCGCCCTCCGCGCGAGTTTCACGACGCGAGGGTAACCGGGAAGGCACCCCGGAATGCGCAGATCCACCGGCGCCACACACGACGGACACACGCACCACACAGGGCGGGACCAGTATTCTCGGCCCTCCCGAGACACCCCTGGAGCCCGATGACAAGCACCCGACGCCTGGTCGCCTACGTGCTGCCCGTGCACAACGAGGCAGCGGGGATCCGCACGTTCCACGAGGCGCTGGCCACCGCCACCGACCAGCGTCCCGACCTCGACTTCGAGTTCCTGTACGTCGACGACGGCAGCCGCGACTCCTCCCTCGACGTGCTGGTGGAGCTCCGCGCGGCCGACGACCGCGTGACCGTTATCGCCCTCGCCCGCAACTTCGGTCACCAGATCGCGGTCACCGCCGGCCTGGACGCCGCGAACGGGCGCGACGCGGTGATCATCATGGACACCGACCTGCAGGACCCCCCGGAGGTCAGCCTGCGGCTGATCGAGGCGTGGGAGTCCGGGGCGGACGTGGCGTACGCCCAACGGCGTACCCGCAAGGACTCGGTGTTCAAGCGGGGCACGGCGTTCGTCTTCTACTGGCTGCTGACGCGGCTCGCCTCGATCGACATCCCCCGCAACGTCGGCGACTTCCGGCTGATGGACCGGCGGGTGGTCGCCGAGGTGATCCGCTACCGCGAGCACGACCGCTTCCTACGCGGGATCGTCTCCCACGTGGGGTTCCGGCAGGAGGCCGTGCCGTTCGACCGCGACCCGCGCTACGCCGGCAGCTCGTCGTACCCGCTGCGGACGATGCTCAAGCTGGCGGCCGACGGCATCCTCGGCTTCTCCACGTTCCCGCTCAGGTTGATCTCCCGGCTCGGCCTGCTGATCTCGTTCCTGAGCATCATCGGTGCGATCTTCGTGGTCTACGTGCGGGTCTTCGAACCCTCCAAGGCCGTGCCCGGCTGGGCGTTCATCGCGGTGGGGATGTTCCTGCTCAGCGGCCTGCAGCTGCTGATGATGGGCGTCATCGGCAGCTACCTCGGCCGGGTGTACGTCGAGACCCAGGACCGCCCGCTGTATGCCCTGGCCATGGTCGCCCGCGGCCGCGAGGGAGAGCACTCGTGAGCACCCACATCGCCGCCGGTCCGGGCGAGATCGCGCCGGTCGTGCTGATGCCGGGCGACCCCCTGCGCGCGAAGTGGATCGCCGAGGCGTTCCTCGACGACGCGCGCTGCTACACCGAGGTGCGCGGGATGCTCGGCTTCACCGGCTCGTGGCAGGGACACCCGGTGTCCGTCCAGGGCTCCGGCATGGGGCAGCCTTCCTTCGCGATCTATGCCAACGAGCTCTTCCGCGAGTACGACGTGCAGTCGGTCGTCCGGGTCGGCTCGTGCGGCGCCCTCACCGAGCGCCTCGCGCTGCGCGATGTCGTGATCGCCTCGGGCGCCTGCACCGACTCCTCGATGAACCGGATCGCCTTCGAGGGCCTCGACTATGCCCCGGTGGCCGACTTCGGCCTGCTCCGCGCCGCCGTGGAGGCCGCCGAGTCGCGCGGGACGGACACCCACGTCGGGCTGGTCTTCTCCAGCGACTCGTTCTACGCGGCCCGGCCGGAGCTGGTCTCGCGGATGGTGGGGTACGGCGTGCTCGCGATGGAGATGGAGGCGAGCGCCCTCTACACCCTGGCCGCGAAGTTCGGCCGCCGCGCCCTGGCCATCTGCACGGTCTCGGACCACATCGTCACCGGCGAGGAGACCACCGTCGCGGAGCGCCAGGAGACGTTCGGCGACATGGTCGAGATCGCGCTGACCGCTGCCTTCCACGACTGAACGTCAGCGCCCCGCGAACACGCCCTCCAGCGCCGCGCGGCCGGGCAGGTCTGGTGGCTCGACCATCGCGCCGGAGCGCACGAAGTAGAACTGCGCCCGCACCCGCTCCAGTGGCACACCCATGAGCTCGGCCCAGGCCAGCCGATAGAGCGCCAGCTGCCATGGGTCGGACTCGGGGGTGCGGTTGGTCTTCCAGTCCACGACCAGCCAACCGTCCCCCTCGACGTAGACCGCGTCGATCCGGCCGCGCACGACCTGGCCGCGCAGCACCAGCGCGAACGGCGCCTCGACGGCGTACGGCACCCGCTCCGCGAACGGCCCCGCCTCGAACCTCTCGATCATCGCCTGCAGGTCGGCGTCGTCATCGATGCCGGCGTCACCGCGGCCCGGCAGGTCGTCGGGGTCGAAGAGGTCCTGCTGGCCGAAGCGGCTCTCCACCCAGGCGTGGAACCGGGTGCCGAACCGTGCGGCCGGCGACGGCTGCCGCGGCATCGGCCGGGCCAGGTCGGCCGCGAACGCGTCCGGCGCGTCACGCAACCGGGCCAGCGCGGTGGCCGACAGGCTCGACGGGAGGGGTACGTCGATCGCCGGCGACTGGTCGCGGTTCGCCTCCTCGACCAGGCGGGCCAGCTCGTCGTCCCACTCCTGGATCCGGCCGAGCACGAGCATGTCGTCGGTCTGGTCGGCCCACGGTGTGCCGGCGGCCAGCGCCGCGGCGGCCTCGGCGACCAGGGCGGCCGCGTCATGGCGCCGCGCCACCTCAGGGGTCTGGTGCGACATCGGCCACGGGAGGTCGGGGTCGAGCGCGGCGTAGGGGTTGGGCTCGTCCTTGTCCGGCCGGTCGCGCCACGGGTCGGGCAGCTCGCCGCGGTCGGCCAGCGCCCGGACCGTGGCCTCGAGGTAGGCCGAGGGGCCGCGGCCGCCCTTGATCTTCGGCGAGAAGCACCAGCCGGTGACGCGGAGCCGATGCCGCGCGCGGGTCCAGGCGACGTAGGCCAGACGCAGCTCCTCGATGCGTTCGTGCTCCTTGGTCGCGGCGCCGAAGGCGGCGATGTCGGCAGGCGTGTGGCCGGCCAGCGTCGGCCGGTCACGCGCGTCGCCGCGGAGGCTGCCGGGCATCACGTACGGGACCGTGAGCCAGGTGGAGCGGGTGCGGTCGGTCGGGAACTTCCGCTCGGTGACACCCGGGATGAACACGACGTCCCACTCCAGGCCCTTGGCCCGGTGCACGGTGAGCAGCTTGACGGAGTCGGCTTCGGACGGCGTCGCCACGTCGAGGCCCTGGCCGTAGGAGTCCTCGGCCTCGAGCCACGCCAGCAGCGCCGCCAGCGTGACCTGGCCGTCGACTGCCTGGAACTCCGCGACCGCCTGCACGAACAGGTCCGGGCCGACGCGGCCGGGCTGGCCGACGACGCCAGCTCGACGTCGATCCCGCACACGTCGATGATCCGCCGGACCAGGTCGAGGATCGGCTCCCCCACCGCCGACCGCAGCCGGCGCAGCTCGGCGGCGAGCAGGGCGAACCTCGCCCGGGCCTCGGGCGAGTAGTCGAGCTCCTCCGGCGACTCGAGGGCGTCGCCGAGCGAGGCGACCTCGGCGGGGTCGGACCCGGAGACCGCGGCGTCCAGCTCGGCTCGCACGTCGTCGTAGGAGACCCGGCCGCGGTGCCCGGACAGGTCGGCCGCGCGGCGACCGAGCAGGGCCAGGTCGCGGGTGCCGATCGCCCAGCGCGGCCCGGCCAGCAGCGTGAGCAGCGAGGCGTTGGCGGTGACGTCCTGGACCAGGGTCAGCGTGGCGACCACCTCGGCCACCTCGGGCAGGCGCAGCAGCCCCTTGAGGCCGACGATCTCGACCGGGATCTCGCGCCGCGTCAGCGCGTCGAACACGTCGGCGGCGTGGGCGTTGTCACGGGTGAACACCCCGATCTCGCGCCATGAGGGGTCGCCCATCGCGGCGTGCGCGGCCGTCACCGCATCACCCAGGGCCGCGAGCTCCTCGTCGTACGTCTCGTGGAGACCGGCCGTCACCTCGCCCGGCACCGCGTCGGGGGTCGGCTCGAGCGGGCGGAGCTCGGGGCGCAGCTGGTAGAGCTCGGCGGCGAGATGGTTGGCGGTGTCGAGGATCGTGACGTCGGAGCGGCGGTTGACCGTGAGGGGGTACGACGCGGCGCGGCCGGCCGCGGAAGGGAACGCCCCGGGGAACTCCAGGATGTTGGAGACCGACGCCCCGCGCCACCCGTAGATCGCCTGGTTGGGGTCACCGACCGCGGTCACCGGGTGCCCCAGGCCGTGGGCGACGTCGGGGCCACCGAACAGCCGCGACAGCATCAACGCCTGCGCGACCGAGGTGTCCTGGTATTCGTCGAGCAGGACCACCTTGAACCGCGCGCGCTCGGCCTCGCCGACCTCGGGGCAGTCGCGGGCGAGCCGCGCGGTCAGGGCGATCTGGTCGGAGAAGTCCATCAGCCCGTGGTGGCGCTTGAGGGCGCGGTACTCCACGACGAGATCGAGCAGCTCCGCGCGTCGGTCGATCGCGAGGATCGCCTTCTCATTGCGTTCGCGGTAGGTCTTGCGGCTCTCGCCCTCCATGCCGTCGACGAACAGCACCCGCTGGCGGGCATCGAGGGCGCGGACCTCGTCGGGAGTGACGAGGTGCTCCGACAGCTCGCCGTCGAGGGCGAGCAGCCACTGCACCACCAGCTGGGGCGCGTCGCTGAGGTGACGGACCGGTGCGGTGTGCCTCGCGATGGTGCGTCCGGCCAGCTGGTAGCGGGAGGCGTCCGCGATCAGGCGGGTGTCGGGCTCGTGCCCGATCCGGAGCCCGTGCTCGGTGAGCAGTCCCGCGGCGTAGGAGTGGTACGTCGCGACCGTGGGCTCCTCGACCTCCTCGCCGTCGTCGAGGCGCTGGCCGCGGGTCGCGAGCAGTCCAGCCGCGCGGAGCGAGTCGCGGATGCGGGTCGCCAGCTCGGCGGTGGCCTTGGTGGTGAACGTGAGACCGAGCACGTCGGCGGGCACGACCTGGCCGGTGGCGACCAGCCAGACCACCCGAGCCGCCATCACCGACGTCTTGCCCGACCCCGCACCGGCGATCACGACAGCAGGCTCGAGCGGCGCGGTGATCGCCGCGAACTGCTGGTCGCTGAAGGCGAAGTCGGCCTTCATCACCTCGCGGAGCTGCTCCGGGGTCTCGATGGTCACGGTCACGAGAGCACCGACCCCGAGGACGTGGCCGGGCACACCGCGCGGAAGTCGCACCGCTTGCAGTGATCACCGGGTCGCGCGACGAACTCCTCGCCCCGCACCGCCGCCACCGCCGCCATCAGCTGGTGCTCGATCGCGGTGACGCCGTCGGCGTCGGGGACCTGCGGGGCCTGCGGCTGGACCCTGGGCAGCCCGGACCCGAGCCGCAGCTGCACCAGCTCGGCGCCGCCGGACCGCACCGGCCGGCCGACCGCCTCGTCGGCCGCCCCGTGGTCGACGGCGAGCTGGTAGAGCCCCAGCTGCGGGTTGTCGGGCAGTGAGGTGTCGGCCGGGGCGTACTTGCCGGTCTTGAGGTCGACCACCACGACGTCGCCGTTGTCGTCGAGCTCGAGCCGGTCGACGTAGCCGATCAGCCGCACCTGCTGGCCGTCGGGCAGGTCGACGGTCGCGGTGATCTGTCCCTCGGACGAGATGTGCGTCCGCGCGCCCGGGCGCGACTGCCAGGCAACGAAGCGGGCCAGCGCGTCCCGGACGGCTTCGCGCTCCCGCTCACCCGACCACGGCGTACGGAACGACATCCGGTCCCACACATCGTCCACCAGCGCCATCAGGTCGTCCATGACGTTGGCTGGGGGCCCGAGCTCGCCCTTGGCCACCCGGTCGGCGAGGGCGTGCACGATGACGCCGAAGCCCTGCGCGGTCGAGCTGACCACGGTGCCTCCGGCCTCCTGCTGGAGGAACCACTGCGCGGGGCAGGTGAACAACCCCTGCAGGGCGCTCGCGGAGAGGCGCACCGGCTCGCCGGACGGCCGGATGGGTGTCGTCGATCGGCTCGGTGCGCGCAGGCCCCACCACGTGGCCGGGTCGGCGGCCGACACCAGGGGCCGGCCGTGGACCTGCGTCGCGGCGAGGGCGGCGACGCGGTGGGCGGCGGCGCGGCGGAGCTCGGCGGGTTGCGTGGGGTCGGCGGTGGTACGCCGCAGCTCGGCGACCAGGCCCACGAGGGAGAGTGGGCGGCGCGGCCGGCCCTGGTGGTGCTCCGGCTCGCCGGCGCCGAGCTCGTGCAGGAAGCGCGAGGGCTGCTCGCCGTCGTCGTCGGGCGAGGCGACCGCGGTCACCACCAGACGCCGGCGGGCGCGGGTGGCCGCGACGTAGAAGAGCCGGCGCTCCTCGGCCAGCAGCGCGGCCGGGGTCAGCGGCGCGACCAGACCGTCGCGGCCGATCCGGTCGGCCCCGAGCAGGGTGTTGCGGCGCCGGAGGTCGGGCCAGGCGCCCTCCTGCACGTGGGCCACCACGACGAGGTCCCACTCGAGGCCCTTGGACCGGTGGGCCGTCAGCAGCCGCACGGCCTCGCCGCGAACGCCTCGCTCGGCGAGGGTGTCGGCCGGGATCTCCTGGGCGGACAGGGTGTCGAGGAACTCGCGGAGCCCGACGTGGCCCGCCTGTTCCTCGGACCGGGCGGCCGCCTCGAAGAGCGCGCAGATCGCGTCGAGATCGCGGTGCGCGAGCCGGGCGGACTGGCCACCGAGCTCGGTCTGGTGTCGGAGCCGCGAGCCCCAGTCGGTGCCGTCCCACAGCGTCCAGAGCACCTGCTCGGGGCTGTCACCGGCGTCGAGCCGAGCCCTGGCCGTGCGCACCAGCGCGACCACTCGTCGGGCCCGATCGGCGGACTCCCCGCGGATGCCGTCGAGGAAGCCCGGCACCGTGACCGCACGGCGTACCAGCTCGCGCGAGGGTACGGCGTCGTCGCGGCTTCGCAGGGCCCGCGCCAGCCCGCGCAGATCATGGGCGTCGAGACCGCCCAACGGCGAGGTGAGCAAGGCCTCCGCCCGGTCGGCCGCGACGACGTCGGGGTCGTCGAGGTCGTCGATGTCGAGGTCGACGACCACACGGAGCGTGGCGAGCAGCGGCAGCACGGCCGGCTCGCGCACCAGCGGCGTCTCGTCGCTTGACACCTCGACCGGGACGCCCGCACCGCTCAGCGAGCGGCGCAGCGCCGGGATCGAGGTGCGGCCCGAGCGGACCAGCACGGCCATGTCGGACCAGCCGACACCGTCCTCGAGGTGCGCACGCCGGAGCAGGTCGGCGACGTGTTCGGTCTCCGCGCGTGCGGTGTCGTAGGTGAGCACCTCGACCCGGCCGTCGCCCAGCCCGGGCGCGTCGGCGCGCGGGTCACGGAACACCCGGAACTGGTCGGCCGGGATCGACCCGGTGACCCCGATCGAGGCCGCGATCGACCGCGACGCGCGCAGGAGGCGTGGCCCGAACCGCCGGGTGGTGGCGAGCGCGATCACCGGAGCCGGGTCGCCGTCGCGGGTCGGGAACGACGCCGGGAAGTCGAGTATGCCGCGCAGATCGGCGCCCCGGAAGCCGTAGATCGACTGGTCCGGGTCGCCGACCACGATAAGGTCGCGGCCGTCGCCGGCCAGCGATCGCAGCAGATCGACCTGGGCGGGGTCGGTGTCCTGGTACTCGTCGACGAAGACGTGCCCGAACCGACGGCGTACGTCGTCGCGGTGGTCGTCGGCGACCTGACCGGCGCGCGCGATCAGGTCGGCGTAGTCGAAGGAGTTCGCAAAGCCGAGGACCTGGAGGTACTGCTCGAGGAACAGGCCGGCCGCCTCGAACTCCGGCACCCCCTCGTCGCGGCCCAGCGCGCGCAGGTCGGCCGGGTCGAGGCCGCGCTCGCGAGCCCGGGCCAGCACCGACTGGACCTCGGCCGCGAAGCCGCGCGTGCCGACGGCGGCGCGCAGAGCCTCGGGCCAGCGAATCGACTCGGGCGCGTCGGTGAGCAGCGCGTGGAGCACGACGTCCTGCTCGGGCGCCGAGAGGAGTCGCAGCGGCGCGGCGTAGAGGTCGGCCGGGCTGTAGGCACGCACCAGGCCGTAGGCGAAGGAGTGGAACGTCGAGCACATCGTGGTCGACGTCGTGCGGCCCACCCGGGCCGTCACCCGGTCGCGCAAGCTCTCGGAGGCCTTGCGGGAGAACGTCAGCGCCAGGATCTGCGACGGGTCGGCACCGCGCACCTCGATCCGCTCGGCGATCGCCTCGACCAGGGTCGTGGTCTTGCCGGTGCCCGGCCCGGCCAGCACGAGGAGCGGCCCACCCTCGTGGTCGACGACGCGCTGCTGGTCTGCATCGAGCGTCACCGGCACCGCGTCGGTGGTCGACGGAGGCACGAGGTGGTATGTCGTGTGCTCCGGCCGGGTCATGGCTCCACCCAATCATCCGCGGCCGACACCTCGGGGCCCCACTAGGTTGCTGCCATGAACCAGGGCCCGCTCTCCGACATCGTCGTCCTCGACCTGACGCGGGCGCTGGCCGGTCCGCAGGCCGCGATGATGCTCGGCGACCTGGGTGCCCGGGTGATCAAGGTGGAGAGCGCGACCGGTGACGACACCCGGGCCTGGGGTCCGCCGTGGGCCGGCCCCGATGCCTCGACAGGCTCGACCGACGAGGGACCCCACGACTCGTCGTACTTCATGTCGGCCAACCGCAACAAGGAGTCGCTGGTCCTCGACCTCAAGGACGCCGCCGACACCGAGATCCTCGCCGAGCTGGTGCGCCGCTCCGACGTGCTGCTGGAGAACTTCCGGGTCGGCGTGCTCGAACGTCTGGGCTTCCCGGTCGCCCGGCTGCACGAGCTCAACCCGACCCTGGTGATCGGCAGCATCACCGGCTTCGGCCACGACGGACCCGAGGCGGGCCGCGCCGGTTACGACCAGATCGCCCAGGGCGAGGGCGGCCTGATGTCGTTGACCGGCACCGAGCAGCCGACCAAGGTGGGCGTGCCGATCGCCGACCTGCTGGCCGGCATGAACCTCGCGTACGGCGTCGTGGCCGCGCTGCATGAACGCCACACGACCGGCGTGGGGCGGGTGGTCCGCACCTCGCTGCTGGCCTCGGTGGTCGGAGTGCACGCGTTCCAGGGGACGCGCTGGACCATCGGCGGCGAGGTCCCGGGCATCGCCGGTGCCCACCACCCGGCGATCGCGCCGTACGGCATGTTCGAGACCGCGACGGCACCCGTGCAGGTCGCGGTCGGGTCGGAGGGGCTGTGGCGGCGCTTCGCGGCCGCGACCGGGATCGATCCGGACCAGGAGCGGTTCCGCACCAACCGGGAGCGCGTGGCGCACCGCGACGACCTGGTCGCGGTGATCGAGGAGATCTTCTCCACCCGGCCGGCCGAGCACTGGCTCGACCTGCTGCTAGCCGCGGGCATCCCGGCCGGCAAGGTGCGCACGATGGACGACGTGTACGCGTGGGACCAGGTCCGCTCGCAGGGGCTCGTGCTCGAGGTCGACCACCCGGCGTACGGCGCGCTCGTGCTGCCCGGCTCTCCGCTGAGGTTCGACGAGCAGCCGTTCTCCGGGGGGCGCGCGAGCCATCTGGCTCCCCCGCTGCTGGGTGAGCACAACGAGGCGATCCGGGCCTGGTTGGAGACCTGACCTCAGGCTTGCTCGGCCACCATCTCCACGAGATCCGCCACCGAGTCGACGACCCGCGTCGGACGGTAGGGGAAACGCTCCACGTCCTCGGGTCGGGTGGAGCCGGTCGTGACCAGGATGGTGCGCAGGCCCGCCTCGAGACCACTGATGATGTCGGTGTCCATCCGGTCACCGACCATCACCGTGGTCTCGGAGTGGGCCTCGATCCGGTTGAGCGCACTGCGCATCATCAGCGGGTTGGGCTTCCCGACGAAGTACGGCTTCCGCCCGGTCGCGGTGCTGATCAGCGCGGCCACGGACCCGGTCGCGGGCAGCGTGCCCTGGTGGCTCGGGCCGCTGACGTCGGGGTTGGTGGCGATGAAGCGAGCGCCGTTCTCGATCAGCCGGATCGCCCGGGTGATCGCCTCGAACGAGTAGGTGCGGGTCTCGCCGAGGACGACGTAGTCGGGGTTGCGGTCGGTCATCACGTAGCCGATGTCGTGCATGGCGGTGATCAGGCCGGACTCCCCCACGACGTACGCCGAACCGCCGGGCCGCTGGTCGTCCAGGAAGTCCGCGGTGGCCAGGGCCGAGGTGAAGATCCGGTCCTGGGGGACGTCGATCCCGCTGCCGAGCAGCCGGGCACGCAGGTCGCGACGAGTGTAGATCGAGTTGTTGGTCAGGAGCAGGTACTTCAGCCCGCTGGCCTTGAGGGCGTCGATGAACTCGGCCGCCCCCGGGATCGGGTCCTCCTCGTGGACGAGCACGCCGTCCATGTCGGTGAGCCAGGTGTGGATCGGCTTCGACTCGGTCATGCGGTCAGCCCAGGTCGACGATGGCGGCGACGGGGCCGCCGCCGTCGGGGCCCTGGTGGGCCGCCGAGACCGACACGAAGACGGCCGGGTCGCCGGTGACCACCGCGGTCACGCCACCGACCGCCGCCTTGATCTGCCGGTGCCAGTGCACGTCGGAGTCGTCGAGCATCGCGTTGCGACGCCCGCGCACCTTGCCGTCCTGCGAGACCTCGCACTTGAGGAAGACGTTGACCAGCCGGCCGTCGAGGTCGGAGGAGTGTGGGCGGTCCGGGAGCTCCAGGCCGGCGGACCGGATCGCGTCCCAGATGCCGTCGGCGTCGAGTGCGTCCTTCATCACCGCGTGCCCGATCCGGTAGCGCCCGCCCACGCCGGTGGCGTTGCCGACGACCACCACCTGGGCACGGTCGAGCTCCACGCCCGACGAGCACGAGGCGACCGAGGAGTAGAGCGACCGGTCGCGCAGGATGTCCTCGTCGGCGGGCATCCCGATCTCGCCGAGCGCGACCGCGATGCCGAGCGCCGTACCCCCGTTGGAGACGTCCATGGAGGTGAGCGTGTCCTCGGTGAAGACGTCGTGACCGCGGCGCTTCGCGTCCTGGATCGTGTCGATGGTCAGCAGTGGGGTCTTGGTCTGCACGTAGTGGACGTCCGCGACGTCGGTGATGCCGGCGCGCTCCATCGCGACCTTCACCGCGGCGGCGACCTTCTCGACCATCGCACGGCGGCCGATGTCCTCGGGCTGCAGCACCTCGCTCATCGCGAAGCCGACGGTCAGCCGCGGCTCTTCGCTCGGCTCGACCTCGCCGTCGGGGACGGTGGCGAAGATGGTGGCGTGCGGGCTGATCACGCCGTCCGTCCCGCCCGACCAGACGATCGGGATCTCCTTGACCTTGTCGGCGTCGGCACCCCGGGCGACCAGCGCCTCACGGAAGGCCCGGTCGGCGATGATCCGGGTGTAGTCGTTGACGCCGCCGTTCCCCTCGGTCTTGCCGATGATCGCGACCACACGGTCGGCGCGGATCACGCCCTCGTCTATCAGCGTCGTCAGCTCCGAGGCGTCGGCGACGGAGTGGATCGGGACCTTGCGTACCTCGATGGCGCTGGGCATGGAGCGATCCTTGCACGCCTCAGTCGGGCAGGACGACGGTCCCGGTGCTCCCCACGTCGGTGACGGCCTCCACGATCCGGTCGAGGCTCGTGATGACGGCAGCCTGGTCGGTGGCCTGGACGAAGCGGCACACCGCGTCGACCTTGGGCCCCATCGACCCGCTGGCGAAGTGACCCTGCTCGGTGTACTCCAGCATCCGGCCCAGGCCGACGCGGCCGATCGGCTCGGCCTCGGGGGTGCCGAAGCGCAGCACGGCCTGGGGTACGTCGGTGGCCACCACGAGCAGGTCGGCACCGACCATGACACCGAGCAGCGCGGCCCCGAGGTCCTTGTCGATGACCGCCTCGACTCCGGCCAGCGATCCGTCGTCACGGCGTACGACGGGGATCCCGCCGCCGCCGTTGGCGACGACCACGAACCCGGCGTCGATCAGTGCCAGCACCGCGGGCGCGTCCAGGATGTCGAGCGGCTCGGGCGAGGCCACCACCCGGCGCCAGCCCTTCTCGCCGCGGTCCTCCCAGACCTCGCCGTGGTCGACCAGGAAATGTGCTTCGGCGGCCGGCAGGTAGCGGCCGATCGGCTTCGACGGACGGACGAAGCCGGGGTCGTGCGGGTCGACGAGAGCGCGCGTCACCACGGTCGCCGTACGCCGCTCCAGGCCGCGGGCCGCGAGCGCCGCCTCGAGGGCGTTCATCAGCACGAACCCGAGGGTCGCCTGGGTCTGTGCGCCGCACCAGTCGAGCGGCACCGGGGGTACGACGGCCGCGGCCAGCTCGTTCTTGACCAGCAGGTTGCCGACCTGTGGCCCGTTCCCGTGCGTGATCACGACCTCGACGTCGTGCTCCAGCAGCTGCGCGACTGCGCTCATGGCGACCTCGGCGGCCGCGATCTGGTCCTCGGGACGCGCACGTCCCTCGGCGTTGGTCATGGCGTTGCCACCCAGCGCCAGCATCACCCTCACAGGCAGAACCTAGTGCGCCGGCCTGCGCCCGGACCGGCGACTCACCAGATCCAGCGGATGCCGAGCAGGCCGGGACCGAAGGCACGCGCCAGCGCATGCGCGCCGCTGCCGCCGCGGAGATCGATGTCCTCGCTCTCGTCTCCGTCCTCGGTCTTCAGATAGCGCTCCACCCGCGTCGGGACCCGGGCCGGGTCGAACCTCACCCACACCAGGAGCTCGCCGAGCCGGCGGGCGGCGAAGTGGTCGAACCAGGTGTCGTCCGACGGCTCGCCGAACTCGATGCAGAGCTCGAAGAGGCAGGACTCGCCCTTGTCGAGGGCATGGTCGACGATCAGCTCGGAGGCGAAGACTCCGGTCTCCGGGTCGACGAACTCGCGGCCGATCGAGCAGCCGGCGACCGGCACGAACCGGGGAGGAAGCCGGGCGCCGTGGGCGGCCACGATCAACGGCGTACGACGGGCCCCGGCGTGGCGCGCCTGCGTGATCGCGCGGACCTGGACCATGCTCGCCTGCCCCTGGGCGTCGATGTCGACGGTGATGTGGCGCAGCTGCTCGGTCAGCTCGTCGTACAACCCGTCGAAGCCCAGGGCTTCGAGCGCGGGAACCACGCCCGGGGTCTCCGCGAACAGCTCCTGCATGCTCTTCTCGCCGGGGCGCGGGCCGGGTCGGCGCGAGGGTCCCAGCCGCGAGGTCAGGTCTCCAGGTGCCAGCCGGAGCAGCCGCTCGATCTCGGCGAGCGCGTCCAGGGACGTGTCGCGCTCGGGCTGGCTGCGCCCGGAGCGCCAGTAGCTGAGCGCCGTCGGGCTCACCGTGCAGCCCCGCTCGACGAGGCGCTCGTGCAGCCACGCCAGCGTGACTCCTCGGCGCGTCAGCGCCTCCGCGAAGGCGGCCGGGAACGAACCCTCGCCCATCGTCGTCGTCCTCCTCCCGATCCCGCGCCGGCCGTGGCCGGCACAGGTGGACTCCACCCCATCAGAACGCGGAATCCGCCATCACACAACTAGATGGGCGATAAGTGATGACCCAGCGCTTACGCTCCGACCCGAGCGGCCACGGCCGCGGGAGAGATGCCGGGTACCGGGGGGTCCCGGCATCTCGTCCATTTCGGACGGTCAGATCACGTCCACCTCGGCGTGCGCGGCGCCGCCGGAAAGCCGCGCGTAGCCGGGTCCGCGGTCGAAGAACGCGTCGGTACGACGAGGGCGCGACGCACGCTCGGCAGCGGTCGCGTCGGCGTCGAAGCCGAGGTCATCGGCGTCCATCGCCCCGGTGAGGACCACGCCGTACGCCGTCAAGGCAGCCTCGGGCGAGACCGTCCGCCACACCACGTCGCGCACGACCATCGCCGGGTCGCGCTCCAGTGGGTCGCCCCACCCGCCGCCGCCGGTGGTTCGGATCCGGATGACCTCGCCCGCCCGCACCGGCTCGGCATCGGCGAGGGCGTCGACCTCGCGCTCGTGCGGACCGCCGGGATCGATCGTCACCTGGAACGGCGTCCCCGCCCGGCCACCCTTGACGCCCCAGCAGGACAGGATCGAGCGGTCGGCGATCGACATGAAGTGGGCATCGCGCAGCATCCGGATCTGCTTCTCGTAGCCCAGGCCACCGCGGAACTGCCCCGCCCCGCCGCTGTCGAGCGCGAGACCGAGAGACTCGACCCGGAACGGGAAACGGGCCTCGGTGAACTCCGTCGGCAGGTTCCGGGAGTCCGGGACGACGTGGATGGTGTCCTCGCCGTCGGCGTAGTAGCGCCCGCCCGAGCCGCCGCCGAGCACCTCGCGCATCAGGTAGGGGCGACCGGCGGCGTCGTCGCCGTAGACACCGGTGTAGCGGATCGTCTCCTGGTCGGCCGGCATCCGGCCGTCCACGGCCTTGGCGAGGACCCCGGCGAGCACGCCGAGGAGACGCAGGATCACGAACGTGCGGGCGTTGGTCGGAGCCGGGAACACCGGCGTGAGCAGGGTTCCCGGCTCGGGGAACCGCATCTCGATCAGGGGTACGACGCCCTCGTTCACGTCCAGCTCGGCCATCCGCTCCGGAGTGTCGGCGAGGTTGCGCAGGATCGGGGCCAGCCACTTCTTGAGGAAGACGCCGTCGCTGTAGTCGCCGCAGTGGTTGATCGGCCCCTTCGCCTGCGGGCCGGTGCCGTCGAAGTCGAGGACGAGCCGATCGCCGTCCGGGTCGTCGGCAGCGGTGCGGGTCAGCGTGATCCGCTGGGTGTGCAGACGCGGCTCGTCGACGCCGTCGTGCTCGGCGTAGTCCTCCCATACCCAGCTCCCGACCGGGATCTTGGCCAGGATCTCGCGCCGGTAGGTCTGCGTGGTGCGGTCGATGATCGCGTCGAAGCAGCCCTCGACGACGTCCACGCCGTACCGCTCGAAGAGCTCGCCGAGCCGGCGCGCTCCCATCAGACAGGCCGAGCACTCGGCGTCGAGGTCGGCGGCGAGCGACTCCGGCATCCGGGAGTTGCGGGTCATGATCGTGAGCGCCGCCCGGTTGGGTACGCCGGCATCCCAGAGCCGGATCGGGGGCACCATCAGGCCCTCCTCGAACACCGTGGTCGCGCTGCTCGGCATCGAGCCGGGCACCGCTCCACCGATGTCGTCATGGTGACCAAAAGCCTGGACGAACGCCACGACTCCGCCGTCCGCGAACACCGGCACGGTCACGCACAGGTCGGGCAGGTGGCCGATGCCGCCCTCGGAGCGGTAGACGTCGTTGTGGAAGAAGACGTCGCCCTCGCGCATCTGCGCGATCGGGAAGTCGCGCGCCACGGGGTGGACCAGGGCGGAGTACGAGCGGCCGGTGAGCTTGCGCAGCAGCCGGTCGTGGATGCCGGCCCGGAAGTCGTGCGCGTCGCGGATCATCGGGCTCCGGCTGGTCCGCGCGATCGCGGTCTCGACCTCGGCCTCGACGCTGGCCAGCGAGCCCTGCACGATCTCGACCAGCACCGGGTCGGCGCTCGCGCCGGCGTCGGGCG
>DAINSL010000038.1:20635-24480 GCA_036741335.1 Nocardioides sp.
CGTCGGCGTCGAAGCAGCCCGGCCTCCTCGGGTCGTCCGCCCGAGCGGCACTTCTAGTGGCCACCGGGGCGGACGACCCTGAAATGCGGTGGATCTCGGGACGGGTGATCGGCCCTATGCCGCTGACCCTCAGGTTGACCCACTCGACCTGCTGGGTCGGGTCGCCGGCGAAGTCGTAGCCGTAGAGGCCCCGGTGCGCGTCGTGGAACGCCGCGGCCACACCGTCGAGCGCGGTCCGGTCCAGGTCTCCGGCGGGGACCGGCACTCGCACCTCGAAGGCCTGCCCGAAGTAGCGCAGGTCGGCGGTGCGCACGAACACGTGGTCGGTCTCGGCGAAGCCCTCGCGCAGCAGGGCGTCGTGCGCCTGGGCGGTGAGCTCGCCGTACGACGTGGCCAGGGTCGCCGGGTCGACCACGACGTCGAGGGCGACCCGCGTCTGGACGTAGTCGTTCTTGACGTCGACGGTGAGCAGGCCGAAGGCGGACACGTTGCCCGGGTCGGGCGGGACCAGGACCGTCGGGACACCGAGGATGTCCATCAGCCGGCACAGCAGCAGCGAGCCGGAGCCGCCGAACGTGGTCAGCGCGAAGTCGCGGACGTCGAGGCCCCGCTTCACCGTCACCTGGCGCAGGGCGTTCGCCTGGTTCCATGCCGAGATCTCCAGCACCCCGACCGCGGCGGCCGCCGGCGTCCGGTCGAGCTCGGCGGCGAGGCGCTCGACCCCGGCCCGCGAGCCCTCCACGTCGAGCGGGATCTCACCGCCGAGCAGGTGGGGTGGGATGCGGCCCAGCACGACGTGCGCGTCGGTGATCGTGACCTCGGTGCCACCCCGGCCGTAGCAGAGCGGGCCGGGGTCGGCGCCGGCCGACTGCGGGCCGACCTTGAGCGCGCCCTCCGGAGACAGCCAGGCGATCGAGCCGCCGCCGGCGCCCACGGTGACCACGTCGATCATCGGGATCTTGCTCGGGTAGGCGCCCACCGACCCCTCGGTGGTCAGCGTCGGCTCGCCGTCCACGACCACCGAGACATCGGTGGAGGTGCCGCCGCCGTCGCAGGTCAGCACGCGGTCGAAGCCGGCCACCTTCGCGATCAGCGCGGCTCCGAGGGCGCCGGCCGCCGGACCGCTCAGCACGGTGGTGATCGGCTGGTGCACCACCTCGTCCGCGCTGAGCACGCCGCCGTTGGACTTCATCACGTAGAAGGGCACGCGCCGCTGGTCGGCCTCGCCGGTCGAAACGACGTACGACGAGAGCCGTTCGCTTATGTTCGAGACGTACGCCGCCAGCCGGGGCTTCACCGCGGCGTCCACCAGCGTGGTCATCGCCCGCTCGTACTCGCGGTACTCCCGCAGCACCTCGCTGCTGATGCTGACGATCGCCCGTGGATGCTCCTGGGCCAGGACCTCTCGCATCCGCTTCTCGTGCGCGGGGTTGGCGTAGGCGTGCAGGAAGCAGACGCCCAGGGTGTCCACACCCCGGTCGCGGAACCAGCGGGCGACCTCGCGGGCGCCGTCCTCGTCGAACGGCCGCACCTCGGCGCCGGTGAAGTCGAGCCGTCCACCGACCGAGCGGACGAGGTCGCGCGGCACGATCCGCGGCGGCTTGACCCAGAAGTAGGAGTTGCCGTAGCCGTCGGGCACGGACTGGCGCGCGATCTCCAGCATCGCGTCGTACCCCTCGGTCGTCACGAACCCGAGCCGGTCGACCTTGCCCTCGAGCAGCTGGTTGGTGGCGACCGTCGTGCCGTGGCTGACCGCCGCCATCGACTCTCCGCCGACTGGGCCGCCCGGGCCGTCGAGCAGGGCCAGCACCTTGTCGATCCCGGCCAGGAACCCGTCGGCCGGGTTGGCGGGCGTCGACGGGGTCTTCGTGGTCACCAGCCGCCCGGTCTCCTCGTCCAGGGCGACCACGTCGGTGAAGGTGCCTCCGGTGTCGATCCCGACCCGGATCCGGCGCCGCTGCTCCATGGGTCGATTCAAGCAGGGCCGGGTCGCGGTCGCCTCAGGCCTCGGGCGGCCGCTCGTTGTAGACCCCGGCCGCCTCCTGACCGGTGAGGCGCTGGATCTCGGCCATCACCTGGTCGGTGATCTCGCGGCGCGCCCGACCGGGAGGGACGCCGTCGTAGCGGCCGCGCACGTCGATCGGCGCACCGAACGCCACCGTGACCCTGACCAGCCGCGGCCGGCGGCTGCCCACCGGCTGCACCTGGTCGGTGCCCTGGATCCCGACCGGCACGACCGGGGCGCCGCAGGTCAGGGCGAGCTGGGCGACGCCCGTGCGGCCCCGGTAGAGGCGCCCGTCGCGGGAGCGCGTGCCCTCGGGGTAGATCCCGAACGCCCCGCCGCCGGCGAGCACGCCGAGCGCGGTGTCGAGGCTGGCGATCGCTGCCTTGGAGTCCTCGCGATCGACCGGCAGCGCGCCCAGTGCCTCGTACCACGCCTTCGCGAGGCGTCCACCGACCCCCGGCTGCTCGAAGTAGTCGGACTTGGCCAGGAACGCGACCGGGCGGGGCACGATGATCGGGATGACGACGCTGTCGATGAAGCTGAGGTGGTTGCTGGCCAGGATCACCGGGCCGGTTCGCGGCACATGCTCCAGCCCCGTGACCGTCGGCCGCCACACCGCCTTCGCCAGCGGCGGGACGACCGAGTGGAGCACGCCGTAGAGCACCCGTCCATCTTGCCGCACCGCCGGGGTCCGGCAGGGCCGGGTCTCAGCGGTGCCAGACGTACGGCGTGCTGGTCGTGATCGCGACGAGCCCGGACCGCTCCAGGATCGGCCGCGACATCGCGCTGCAGTCGCTGTGCAGGTAACGGACTCCGTCGGCGAGGGCCGCCCGGGCGCGAGCGGCGGTCAGGGCCCGGTAGATCCCACGACCCCGCCACTCCTCGAGGGTCGCCCCGCCCCACAGTCCGGCGAACTCGGTGCCCTCGACGCGCTGCAGGCGACCGGCGCTGACCACGCGCCCGGCCGCCTCGGCCACCCAGAACTGCTCGAGCCCCGCGAGCCGGTCCAGCCGGTCGAGGACCTGGGCGGCCGTCGGACCGTCGCCGAAGACGGCTCGCTGCATGTCGGCGGCCTCGGTCACGACCGAGTCGCGCTCGGGCAGGTGGTCGACCCGGCGGACCGAGACGCCGTCCGGCAGGTCGACGTCCACGGCCAGCGCGCGCGCCTCGCCGACCATCACCGTCTCGATCTCCTCAGGCTCCAGCCCGTGCGCCTCGAGACGGGCACCGAGGTGCGGTGGCCAGTCGTGGCCGCGGGTCTTCCACTCGAACTCCTCGACCTGCGGGAGGGCCGCGAAGAACGCCACGGTGTCCGCGATCAGCGCGTCGAGGTCTTCGACCCCGTCGAGGCTCTCGTAGCTGACGAACCCGCTGGTACGGAACACCCCGCGCCAGAGCGGACCGGAGCGGTCCCAGCTCAGCGAGCCGGCCACCTCCGCGGCTCCGCGCAGCTGCGCGTCGTACGCGGCGAGCAGAGCGGTGGCGTCGTCTCTCATCGTTCTCCTTCGCGTCACACGGGCGATGCTCAGCATCGCCCTGCGCGTCGCCGGAGGCCACCAAGATAAGCGAGTGAAATAGTTGAAGGGCCCTCATAGGTATGAGCTACAAGGGCCCTTCAGGTGGTGGCCGCTAGGCCCCGGCGCAAGTCCGTGGTCCGGCGGTTCACCGGCGACCGGTACTGGTGACGCTCCCGGCCCATCGCTCGTCTCCTCCGACCCCGGCGGCCCCGTCACCTGGCCCCCGCGACCCCCGTCCAGCAAGCTGGTCGAGCGTCGTACCGGTCTTCGTCTCCGAACGATCCCGCTCTCCCCGGAGGGAGTGCGTGAGGAGAGTTCTATGC
>DAINSL010000039.1:0-12351 GCA_036741335.1 Nocardioides sp.
AGTTCAACGCCTTCACCGCCAAGGAGTACACCTGCTTCCACGCGCGGGTCCTCGACGAGGACCTCCCGCTGGCGGTCGACGTGCTCGGCGACATGATCACCTCCTCGGTGATCACCGAGGAGGACGTCGACGCCGAGCGCGAGGTGATCCTCGACGAGATCGCCATGCACGACGACGACCCCGACGACGTCGCGCACAACCTCTTCTCCGCCCAGGCCTGGGGCGACTCGCCGCTGGGCCGTCCGATCGCAGGCACCGCGGCGTCGATCGAGGCGATGAGCCGCGACCAGGTGGTCCGCTTCTACGGCCGCCACTACCGCCCCGAGCGGATGGTGATCTCGGTCGCCGGCAACGTCGACCACACAAAGGTCGTCCGGCTGGTGCGCCGAGCCTTCGCCCGGAACGACTTCCTGGCGGGCACCGCCAGCCCGATGGCAGCGCGCCAGGTCGCGAAGGCCCGCCGGGTCGGGGCAGGTGTCGCCGAGGCGACCCGTCACTTCGAGCAGGTCAACGTCGTGCTCGGCGTCAACGGGATCACCCGCTCCGACGACCGCCGCTTCGCGCTCGGCGTGCTCAACGCCGCGCTCGGCGGAGGCACCTCCAGCCGCCTCTTCCAGGAGGTCCGCGAGAAGCGCGGCCTGGCCTACTCCGTCTTCTCCTTCGCCAGCCAGCATGTCGATGCCGGACTGGTCGGGGTCTCGGTCGGCTGCCTGCCGGCCAAGCTCGACCAGGTGCTCGAAGTCGTCCGCGCCGAGCTGGCCAAGGTCGCCGAGTCCGGCATCACCGACGAGGAGCTCGCGCGCGGCAAGGGACAGCTCAAGGGCGGGCTGGTGCTCGGTCTCGAGGACTCCGCGTCGCGGATGTCCCGCCTGGGCAAGTCCGAGCTCGTCGACGACGAGCTGCTGAGCATCGACGAGGTCATCGCGCGGATCGACGCCGTCACCCTGGACGACGTACACACCCTTGCGGCCGCCCTCTTCACCCAGCCCGAGATCCTCGCCGTCGTCGGCCCCCGCTGAGCGGTCAGGGCTCGACGGTGACCTTGATCGCCTCGCCCTTCGCGACGATCTCGAACGCCGACAGCACGTCGTCGAGCGGGATGTGGCGGGTGATCAGGTCCTTGACCGGCACCTGCCCGGTGGAGATGTACTGCAGTGCTCGCTTGTTGTGCTCGGGGGCCGACCCGTTGGCGCCGTGGATGTGCAGCTGGCGGTAGTGCACCAGGTTGGAGTCACAGGTGATCGTCGGGTTCGTCTTGGGCAGCCCGCCGAAGAACGAGATCCGGCCGTTGCGGGCGGCCATCGAGATCGCCTGCTCCTGGGTGATGTTGGCGGCCGTCGCGGTGATGACGACGTCGGCGCCGCGACCTCCGGTCAGCTCCATCACCCGGGCCACGACGTCCTCCTGGGACCCGTCGATGGTCTCCTCGGGCTGGACGGCGTCGGCGGACATCTTCAGCCGCTCGGCGTTGACGTCGACGAGGTAGACCGGGCCGGCCTGGTGGACGCCGCGGGCGATCCGGATGTGCATGCAGCCGATCGGGCCGGCTCCGAAGACCACGACGGTGTCGCCGGGCTCGATGCCGAGCAGCTCCTGGGCGTTGATCGCGCAGGCGAACGGCTCGGCGGCCGAGGCCTCGTCGTACCCGACGTTGTCGGGGATCTTGTTGAGGCCGTCGACCGCGAGCACCTGCTGCGGCACGATCATGAACTCGGCGAACCCGCCGTCGTACTGGTAGCCGACCGAGGTCTGGTTCTGGCACACGGCCATCCAGCCCTTCCGGCACTCGTAGCACTCACCGCACGGCACGGCCGCGATCACCTGCGCGCGGTCGCCGACCTGCCAGTCCGTGCCGTACGTCGCGTTCACGTCGGCGCCGACCTCGACGACCTCGCCGGCGATCTCGTGGCCGATGGTTCGCGGGGGTGTGAGGTTCTGGTGGCCGTTGTGGAAGATCTTCACGTCCGTGCCGCACGTGGAGCAGTTGCGCACACGCAGCTTGACCTCGTCGGGCCTGCACTCGGGCTCGGGCACGTCCTCGAGTCGCACGTCCTCGGGCGCGTAGAACCGCAGGGCCTTCATCGGGTGATCCGCCTCTCGTGTCGGGGGTCGGGGGTGGGCCGGATCAGTCGTCGTCGTCGTCATCCTGGGCGGTGAGCAGCTCGAGGACCTCGGCAACGCTGGTCGTCTCGCGGAGCCGCTGCGCGGACTCCTTGTCGGTGAGCACCATCGCGAGCGACTGCAGGATGGCGATGTGCTCGTCGCTCTTGCTGGCGATGGCGATGGCGACGAAGCACTCCTTGCCGTTCCAGTCGACTCCGTCGGGGAACTGCAGGAAGGCCAGCGCGGCCCGGTTGATGTGCACGCGGCTGGCGTCCGTGCCGTGGGGGATCGCGAAGCCCTCTCCCATGTACGTCGACACCGACTGCTCGCGTTCCAGGATCGCGTCTGCGTACGCCGGTCCGGCCGCGCCGATCTCGACGAGCACGGCGCCGCACTGGCGGAGCGCGTCCTCCTTGTCGGTGGCGGTGAGACCGAGACGCACGGCCTCGGCGCTCAGCACGCTCCCGCCGGGAGCAGCGTCAGGACTCAAGGGTGCCGCCGTCCTTGATCGCGTTCTCCACCTTCGCGAACGCCGGGTCGCCCATGAAGATCTGGAAGGGCACGACCACCGCGTTCGGGTTGACCCCTTTGGCCCGGTCGGCCAGGCCGGCGTGGCAGAGCACCACCTGGGCATCGGCGGGGATGCTGTTGACGGGGGAGTGGGCGACCTCCACGCCGTACTTCTTGAGCTTCTTCTTCATGGTGCTGGCGACCATCACGCTGCTGCCCATACCGGCGTCACAGGCGATGATCACCTTCTTGACGTCCGATCCGTTGACCTGCGGCATGACACTTCCTCTCGTGGGGTGGAGCGGGCCGGGTGCCTCCATGCTGGCACCCGGCCCCAACCGGGAACAGGGGTCGTACGGCGTCAGGCGCCCACGAGCACCTCGTCCTCGGGTCGGTGCACCTCTTCGTTCCGGGCCGCCCGGCCGAATCCCATCAGCGCGCTGGCCACCAGGAACGACACGATCAGTGCGGTGCCCACGTCGGCGTAGACCGCGAACCAGTTCCCGAAGCCCTTCGGCGTCTCCGCGAAGTAGGCGAAGATCGACCCCGGCGCAGGCGGAGCGACCAGCCCGGCGTGCAGCAGGCCGCCGACGGCGAGCCCGGACATGCCGCCCGCGATCGTGGCGAGGACCAGCTGCGGCTTCATCAAGACGTACGGGAAGTAGATCTCGTGGATCCCGCCCAGGAACTGGATGATCAACGCACCGGGCACGCTCGGGCGCAGTGCCTTGGGGCCGAAGAAGAAGTACGCCAGCAGGAGGCCGGCACCCGGGCCGGGGTTCGACTCGACCATGAACAGGATCGACTTGCCGTGAGCGAGTGCGGCCTGGCTCCCGAGCGGCGTGAGCACACCGTGGTTGATCGCGTTGTTCAGGAACAGCACCTTGGCGGGCTCAACGAAGATCGACGCCAGCGGGAGCAGATGGTGGTTGACCAGTGTCTGCACGCCGTTGCCGGCCCAGGTGATCAGCTTGTCCGCGATGGGACCGACTCCCACGACGCCCAGCATCGCCATCAGCATGCCGAGGATGCCGGCCGAGAAGTTCTCGACGAGCATCTCGAAGCCTGAGGGGATCTTGTCCTCGATGGCGTTGTCGAGCAGCTTGAGCAGGTACGCCGCCAGCGGACCGATGATCATGGCACCCAGGAACATCGGGATGCCGCGTGGGTTGGACACTACGTGCAGGAGCGTCGGGTCGGCCGAGTCCGCGGTCGTGCCGTTGACGATCAGGATGGTCGCCGCCGATGGGACGATGACGCCCATCGTGGCGATGGCACCGATCACCGCGCCACGCTGACCGTGCACGATCCGGCCACCCGTGTAGCCGATCAGCAGCGGAAGCAGGAAGAAGATCATCGGGCCGACGAGCACCGCGAACCGGTCGGCCTCGCCCCACTTGCCCAGCCAGCCGGTGGGGATGAAGAGTGCAGTGATCAGGCCCCAGGCGATGAAGGCCGCGATGTTCGGCATGATCATCCCGGAGAGATAGGCCCCCAACTTCTGGATCCGGGCCCGGGCGCCGCCGCCTTCCATGTTCTTGTTGGCCAATGCGTCAGGCAATGCCATGGTGTTCCGTCCTTTCGCACAGTTGCGTCGCCTCTGTGGCGCCGGTCACATTCTGTGTTTCCCTGTATATATGCCCGAATCTGTGGGTGTCAAGAGTGAACGGGGGGTTTTGGACACGCAAAACCAAGCAACCGGGCATCCGGGAGCGGCGTACGACGAGTTGCGAGATCGCGGGGCGCCGGGCGATCAGGGGGTCAGCGTGGCCAGCCCGGCGCAGGCGACCGCCCACAGCACGCTGGTGAAGGTCCCGATGATGAAGCGCTCGGCCGCACCGGTGTCCTCCTGGTTGCGCAGCTCCGGGTAGCGCCCGAGCCCCTTGACGGCCAGCACGATGGCCAGCCCCGGACCCCAGCCGGCGACCAGCGCGGCGTACACCGCGAGGCGCTCCAGGGCGCCGATCCAGGCACCCCCGCGCAGGACGTCGCCTCCGCGGCGTACCGGGGAGTCGCGGTCGACCAGGGCGAAGACCTGGGTGGTCACCAGGCCGCCGCCGGTCACCGCCAGGGCTCCGGCGAGCAGGAGCACGAGGTGGCGAGGTGTGTCGTCGAGCGGCGACAGGTCTGCGAACCACACCACGCCCAGCGCCAGCGCCAGGAGCGCCGACGCCCCGAGGGTGTGGAGGCGCGGGCTCCGACCGGTGGCCAGCCCCGTCGTCGCGGTCGCCGCCGCGGCGGCCACCGCCACCAGCTCCAGCCATGCTCCTGCGGTCATCGGTTGCCCTCCAGTGCGGTGCGGGTGAGGAACTCCACGAGCTCGCGGGCGCGCCGTCCCTCGGCGATCCCGGCGGCGGCCGCGCGCTGGCTGACCGCGGACTGGGTGATCCCGATCCGGGCGGCGGCCTGGTCGTAGGTCAGCCCCTGGTCGACGAGGTCGGAGACCTCCCAGCCGCGATCGGTACGCCGTGCCAGCAGGGCCGCCCAGAGCCAGATCGCCGACTCGAGGGGGCGTATCGCCTGGGCGGGCCCGGCGGTGCGGATGCGCCACGGGCTCGACTTGGCCGCGGTCACCGCCTCGCGGGCGGCGAGGTAGGCGTCGCCGCGTCCGGCCCGGGCCTGGTCGGGCAGCGGTGTCTCGACCGGCCCGATGCCGATCCCGATGTTCCAGCCCCCGTCGCGGAACAGGATCTCGAGGGCGGCGGGCACGGCGGCGGGGTCATCGAGCAGGCCCTGGAACTCGTCGCCGGCGGTGCGCTCGAACGGAAGCAGGCAGGGTACGGCGGCCAGCGCGCTGAGTGCGGCCGGCACCTCGTCGGGGCCGGTGCGGCTCTCGTGCTGGTCCACGGTGAGCACCACGACGTCCATGCGGCTCCTGTCCACCCTGATGAACGACAAGTTTAGGGAATAGCCTTATGGATTGTCAATATCAGGAAATAGACTAACGTTTGCCGATGATCGCGACCACCGGAGGCGCCTTCTGGTCCACCATCGAGACCCGGAAGCCCCCCTCGCTGAGCGCCGCGGAGGCCTTCTTCACGATGTTGGGCACCAGCTCCGGCTGCGTGGTCTCGTAGAACAGGTGGACGGCGCCCCCGGGGAGCACCCGCTCGTGGAGCAGCGCCACCTCGTCCGCGCAGCCGCGCACCCAGAACAGGTTCACGTTGAACGCGAAGACCTTGTGCAGCCGCTTGACCGGCACCCGGAGGGTGGCCAGGTCGATCTGTCGGACCGTGAGGCGCCCGGCGTCGACGTACTTCTGGTTGCGCCGGCGGGTGCGGTCCACCCCCGACTCCGAGCGGTCGATCGCGAACAGCTTGCCGGTCGTGAGCCGGGCGCAGATCAGTTCGGCCCCGGCTCCCGGTCCGCAGCCGATCTCCAGGATGTTGTCACCCGGCTGCGGATCCATCAGGTCCACGGCCCACACCATGCGCGGGGGGATCGACGGCACTGGCATGGCCTCAGCCTGCCACTTCCGTGTTCCTCGGTCAGCCACCGCCGTGCCGAACCACTTGTCTGGCGCACTAGGTTGGCTCCCGTGAGTGCGGCGATCAGGGTGGGTGTCCTCGGCGCCCGCGGTCGAGTGGGATCCGAAGTCTGCCGGTTCGTGCGGGAGACCGACGACACCGAGCTGGTCGCCGAGGTGGACGAGGGCGACGCCCTCGACGCCCTCGCTGGGGCCGACGTCGTCGTCGACTTCACGCGCCCCGACGTGGTGATGGACAACCTGCGCTGGTGCATCGCGCACGGTCTGCACTGCGTGGTCGGCACCACCGGGTTCGACGACGAACGGCTCGATGAGCTGCGCACCGAGCTGGCCGACGCGCCGGACGTCGGCGTGCTGATCGCGCCGAACTTCTCGATCGGGGCGATCTTGATGATGCGCTTCGCGACAGCAGCGGCGCCGTTCTACGAGTCGGTCGAGATCGTCGAGCTGCATCACCCCGATAAGGCCGACGCTCCGAGCGGCACCGCACGTCGTACGGCGCAGCTGGTGGCGGCGGCGCGGCGGGAGGCCGGACTCGGACCCGTGCCGGACGCGACGTCCACCGGCCTCGAGGGTGCCCGCGGCTCGGACGTCGACGGGATCCACGTGCACTCGGTCCGCGCACGGGGGCTGGTCGCGCATCAGGAGGTGATCCTGGGTGGACCGGGGGAGATCCTCACCATCCGGCACGACTCGCTGGACCGGGCGTCCTTCATCCCGGGAGTCCTGGCCGGCATCCGCGCGATCGCCGATCACCCGGGGCTGACCGTCGGCCTCGAGCACTTCCTCGACCTGGACTGATCAGCTCCCGTCAACGCAACGTGATCACACCGGCGGCGTCTGGCGGCGAGCCCGGCGCGACGATGCTCCAGGAGTACTTCTGGAGCGCCTCCACCGCATCAAGTCGCATCTCGAACGTGACCGGTCGGCCGGCCGGCAGGTAGGGCCGCCCGCGGTCGTCGCGGTACGGCACCGCTGCGCAGTTGAGCCCGAACGTCCCGCCGTCCCCGGGGGCCGAGCCGATCCGATAGTCCGGGCACGGGTCGAGGGGGAGGTCGGTGGGCGAGGTCAGGGTGATCTCGAAGGTCACCGGCCGGTCGATGTGAGCAGTGATATCGCCGGGCCAGCGTGTCCGCACCCGGTCGTACGCCGTGACCCGGCGCGCGGGGACGGGAGCCGGCGGGGTGAACGCGGTGACGCCGACGCTGCGGAGAGGCCGCTCCGGTCCGTAGTTGCAGCTGTGCGAGAGCGGTCCCATAGGGACGACCCAGGTATGGCCGGCATAGGTGACGTCCGCCGACGCCTGCCCGGACGGCGCGAAGCACACACTGGGCCACACTAGCTGGGCGAACGCGCGGGCCGTCGGCGTGAGCAGCACCGGCTGGCGATAGGTCGACGTGAAGCGGGACGCGTGGCCGGGCAGGAGGGTCCCCTCGACGGTGTGCCCCACCAGGGTCGGCCGACCGGACACAGCGCAGGGGGAGTGGCCGGACGCGAGCGAGAACCGCAGGTTCTTGATCGTTGTGCCCGCAGCGGCTCCGTTGCCGAGCGCCTTCAGGACCAGGTCGTCGCTGCGGCACGAACGCGCGGCCGCGGCGATGGCCGGGTCCGGGCGCGGCGGGACCCGGGTGCTGGCGATGCGCGGATGGGTCGGCGGCAGGTCCGCCCAGGGCACGGGACCGGGACTGCCCGGGACCGTGCCTGTGGTGGTCGTGGTGACAGCGGTGCTCCGGTCGGCAGCGGCGTGCGGGGACGAGTCCGCGCCCCCGCATGCAGCCAGCACCACGGCGCCGAGCGCGAGCATGAGTGTCGCCGTACGCCGCACGGGCACCTCCGCGGAAAGGAAAGGCGGAGATATGACACGCGCGGAGCTGGTTTGGTTGCGATCTCTGCGCGTTTTGTTTGAGCGGATCTCCTCAGGTCACCAGGCGGAGCAGCGCGGCGGTGAGGGCGGCCGCGAAGACGACCACGAGGAACGGCGCCCGCAACAGGAGCGCCACGACTGCAACGGCCAGCCCGGCGGAGCGCGCGTCGACGGTCAGATGGGTGCCGCGCGCGAACACCTGGACCGCGACGAGGGCGGCGAGCAAGGCGACCGGGATCAGGTCGGCGATCCGCTCGACCAGCGGCCGCTCGAGCACCCGGGCCGGGATCGACATGCCGGCCAGCTTGAGCAGGTAGCAGCCGAGGCCGGCACCGAGCACCGCCCACCACATCAGGACGGGATCTCCGTGGCGTCGGTGGACCTGCGCGTGAGCACCCCGGCCAGCAGGGCCACGCCGCCGGCGACCAGGACCGGCACCCCGGCGGCGGTCACCGGTACGACGCCGAGCGCGACCGCGGCGGCACAGAGCGCGACCACCCGGTTCCGCGGGTCGGCGAGCCGCGGCCACAACAGCGCGAGGAACGCCCCGCCCACGGCCGCATCGAGCCCGTAGGTACGGGGGTCACCGATCAGGTTGCCCGCCACCGCTCCGACCAGCGTGAAGAGGTTCCAGAGGGTGAAGACGGCGAGCCCGGTGCTCAGGAAGCCGACCCGGGCGGCCGCGGACGACTCAC
Source organism: Nocardioides sp. (assembly GCA_036741335.1). Lineage (GTDB taxonomy): Bacteria > Actinomycetota > Actinomycetes > Propionibacteriales > Nocardioidaceae > Nocardioides. The sequence goes on from DAINSL010000039.1 coordinate 8,660, forward strand.
GGGTGATCGACATGGCGGTCGACTCGTCGATGACCAGCTGTGCGGCGCTCGGCCGCTGCCAGCCGCGGAAGGCCAGGAGCGGCGCCAGCTTGAGGCCGTAGAGCGTGTTGCGGGTCCCCAGCATGAGCGCCGTGGCCGCACCGGAGAGCGGAGCCCCGCCAGAGGCGACGACTCCCACGAACGCGAACTGCGAGGCGCCGGTGAACATCAGCAGCGACAGGGCGCAGCTCTGGAGGACGGACAGGCCGGCGGTGACCGAGACCGCGCCGAACGAGACGGCATAGAGGCCGGTGGCCAGGCCGACTCCCAGGCCGTCGCGGACGATCGCTCGACGCTCCGCGGTTGTCGGGTCGGTCACCCGCCGACCGTAACGAAGGTCAGCGGCGGCGCGTGATCCGGACCGGCCGCGGCTGGCGCTGGTGGATCACGGCGTACGCCGCCACCAGGCCGAGCAGCCCGCCGACCAGCCCACCCAGCGACATCATCGGCAGCGTCGTGACGTGGGTGACCCACGCTCCCGCGAGCACGCCGCAGGCCAGGCTGACGGCGGCGATCACGACCCGGTGGAGCAACGGCAGCGGTCCGAACATGGTGCCTCCCCGTTGGTTCTCATTCGTCGCCGCGGGCACCGCGGGAGCTCCATCCTGACCCCGCGTCCAGCGAAAACCAAGGGTCAGGTGAGGGCAGTATGGAGCCGCACCTGCTTGACCTGGGTCGCGCCGCTGCCGTCGAGGTCGAGGGTGCGGTGGGCGGTGTCCGCGTCCCAGCCGGCCGAGCCGAGGAAGCCCCGGAACCCGTCGTCGTCGGCGACCAGCCAGGTCACCGCGCGGGTGAACCGGTCCGCGAGCATGGTGTCGACCGCCGCCTGAAGCAGGCGCGACCCGTGCCCCTTGCCGCGCTCGGCCTCGTCGACGGTGAACTCCATGAGCTCGCCGTCCGCCGCCGGGTCACAGTCGGGATCGGTCGCCGGCGTGGTGATCGCGAAACCCACGACCCGGTTGCGTTCCAGTGCCACCAGGGCGCGGTGACGGGCGTCGCCCGGCTTGGTCAGCGCGTCGCGCCAGAGCAGGGCGAAGTCGGCCGTGCGCAAGCCGCCCGCGGCGGGCACCAGGTCGGCGTACGACGCGGCCCAGGCGCGGGCCTGGATCTCGGCGATGGCCTCCGCGTCGTCCGCCCAGGCGACGCGCACCGAGACGTCGGCCGAGGGACTGCTCATCGGGCCATCCTGCCAGCCGTGCACGTGTTACACCGACCGGGCATGAATGCAGATTGGTGTCACAAGCACTGGTAGCGTGGAGCGCGTGTACGGCAACGACTTCGGCACGGATGCGCAGCAGGCCGAGCTGACCCACGATCCCGAGGCGTTCACCGCGCTACTGGCGGACGAGGGGCGCATCGAGCCGCGTGACGACATGCCCGAGGCCTACCGCAAGACCCTGATCCGGCAGATCGCGCAGCACGCGCACTCCGAGATCATCGGGATGCAGCCGGAGGGCAACTGGATCAGCCGGGCACCGAGCCTGCGACGCAAGGCGATCCTGATGGCCAAGGTGCAGGACGAGGCCGGCCACGGTCTCTACCTGTACGCCGCCGCGGAGACGCTCGGCGTCGACCGGGCCGACCTGATCGACCAGCTGCACACCGGCCGCCAGAAGTACTCCTCGATCTTCAACTATCCGACCCTCACCTGGGCCGACATGGGCGCGATCGGCTGGCTCGTCGACGGCGCGGCGATCACCAACCAGGTCCCGCTGTGCCGCTGCTCCTACGGCCCCTACGCCCGGGCCATGGTCCGGGTCTGCAAGGAGGAGTCGTTCCACCAGCGCCAGGGTTTCGAGATCCTGCACACGCTGTCGCACGGCTCACCCGCACAGAAGGCGATGGCCCAGGACGCCGTCAACCGCTACTGGTGGCCGGCCCTGATGATGTTCGGGCCGCCCGACGACGACTCCCCCAACTCCGCCCAGTCCATGGCGTGGGGCATCAAGCGCTTCTCCAACGACGAGCTGCGGCAGCGGTTCGTCGACATGACCGTCCCACAGGCCGACGCACTCGGGCTCACGCTGCCCGACCCCGACCTCCGCTGGAACGACCAGACCGGACGCCACGACTACGGCGAGATCGACTTCACCGAGCTGTTCGAGGTGATCAAGGGCAACGGCCCCTGCAACGCCGAGCGGATGGCCCACAAGCGGCTGGCACACGACGAGGGCGCCTGGGTGCGCGAGGCCGCCGAGGCCTACGCCGACAAGCAGGCCGCGCGCTCGGAATCGGTGGCCTGATGGCCGAGCGTCACGGCGACTGGCCGCTCTGGGAGGTCTTCGTGCGGGCCCGTCGTGGCCTCTCGCATGTCCACGCCGGCTCGCTGCACGCACCCGACGCCGAGATGGCGCTGCGCAACGCGCGCGACCTCTACACCCGCCGTAGCGAGGGTGTGTCGCTCTGGGTGGTGCGGGCCTCCGACATCGAGGCGTCCACCCCAGACGAGCGTGACGCGTTCTTCGACCCCGCCTCCGACAAGATCTACCGGCACCCCACGTTCTACGACGTCCCCGAAGGTGTGGAGCACCTCTAGATGACCAGCACGCTCGTCGACTACGTCCTCGGCCTGGGGGACGACGCCCTGGTCTCGGCCCAGTGCATGGGCTGGTGGATCAGCCGCGCGCCCGAGCTCGAGGAGGACGTCGCGCTGGCCAACATCGGCCTCGACCAGCTCGGCCAGGCGCGCACCCTGCTCGCCCGCGCCGGCGAGCTCGAGGGTGACGGGCGCAGCGAGGACGACCTGGCCTACCTGCGCGACGAGCGGGAGTTCCACAACGTCAAGCTCGTCGAGCGGCCGATGACCGACTTCGGGGTGGCGATGGCGCGCCTCCTCGTGGTCGCGACCTGGCAGTCCCACCTGTACGCCGGTCTGCGCGGCAGCGCGGACGAGACACTGTCAGGCGTCGCCGGGAAGGCGGTCAAGGAGGTCGCCTACCACGTCGACCACGCCGCCCACTGGGTGCTCCGGCTCGGCGACGGCACCGACGAGTCGCACCAGCGCATGCAGGCCGCACTCGACGCCGAGTGGCCCTACATCGAGGAGCTGTTCGAGCCGCTGCCCGACGGACTCGACGGAGTCGCCGTCGACCCGGTCGGTCTGCGCGAGCCGGTGCTGGCCGACCTGAGCCGCGTCGTCCATCAGGCGACGCTCACCGCGCCCGACGTACGCCCCGCCCTCGGCGGTGGCCGCCAGGGCCTGCACACCGAGCACCTCGGCTACCTGCTGGCCGAGATGCAGCACCTCCACCGCTCGCACCCCGGGGCGACCTGGTGAACGCGCAGCTGGCCACGGGCCGAGCCCGCGAGCTGGCGGCTGCGGTCGCCGACCCCGAGCTGCCGATGGTGACGATCGAGGACCTCGGCATCCTGCGCGACGTCACCGAGGACGACCAGGGCCGCGTGCATGTGACCATCACCCCGACCTACTCGGGCTGCCCGGCCATGGAGACCATCCGCGCCGACCTGGTCGAGTCGCTCACGTGTGCCGGCTACCGCCGTGTGGACGTCGAGTTCGTGCTCAGCCCCGCCTGGACCACCGACGACCTGACCGACGCCGGCCGCACCAAGCTCGCCCACCACGGCATCGCCCCGCCGGGACCCGTCGGCGCGGGCCCGGTCGGCCTGGCCATGTCGGTCCGGGGCCCGCAGTG
>DAINSL010000039.1:12361-24020 GCA_036741335.1 Nocardioides sp.
CGTTTTGGACGACGCCGTCGAGGCCACGCCGCAACACCAGCGAGTCCAGCCGCTTCGGCTCGACCGCCTGCAAGAGCCTGTGGGTCTGCCGCTCCTGCCGCGAACCCTTCGACCACTTCAAGGCCCTGTAGTGGGCCAGTAGTGACCCAGTAGTGGCCCAATGATGGCCCAGTAATGGCCCAGCCCCGCTTCCACCCGCTCAGGGTGGCCTCCATCGAGCCGTTGACCGACGACGCGGTCGCGCTCACGTTCGCCGTGCCCGACGACCTCGCGGACGAGTACACCTTCGTGCACGGCCAGCACCTCACCATCCGCGGCGACGACGGTGAGCGCCGCAGCTTCTCGATCTGTACGACGCCCAGCTCCCGCCTGCTGCGCATCGGCGTCAAGAAGCTGCCCGGTGGCGCGTTCAGCGAGGGCGTCGTCGACACCCTCCTCATCGGCGACGAGCTCGACGTGATGACGCCCGCCGGCCGCTTCACCACGACCCTCGACCCTGCCTCCGCCAAGACCTATGTCGCGCTCGCGGCCGGGTCCGGCATCACCCCGGTGATCTCGATCGTGTCGACGATCCTCGAGGAGGAGCCGCACGCGCAGGTGATGCTCGTCTACGCCAACCGCACCCACCGCACGGTGATGTTCCTCGACGACCTGCACGACCTCAAGGACCGTTTCCCCGAGCGTTTCTGGCTCGTGCACGTGCTCTCGCGCGAGGAGCAGGACGTCGAGCTCTTCTCCGGCCGGCTGGACGGCCAGCGGCTGACCCGGATCCTCGACTCGCTGATGCCGGCCGGCGACGTCGACGAGTGGTTCCTGTGCGGCCCCCAGCAGATGGTCGTCGACCTCCGCCAGGTGATCCTCGACCACGGCGTCGCACCCACCGCCGTACACACCGAGCTGTTCCACGCCGACCCCGCGCCGCGAGCTCCCGAGGCGAGCTCGTCGTCGGTCGAGGGTGCCGCTCACGTCACGTTCAGGCTCGACGGTCGCACCTCCGAGCTGGAGCTGCGTCCCGACGACGTGGGCGTGCTAGAGGCGGCGCTCCGCGTGCGCTCGGACCTCCCGTTCGCCTGCCGCGGCGGGGTGTGCGGCACGTGCCGGGCCAAGCTGGTCGAGGGCACGGTCGCGATGGACGTCAACTACGCCCTGGAGCCCGAGGAGATCGAGCAGGGCTACGTGCTCACCTGCCAGTCGCACCCGACCTCGGAGCGCGTGGTCCTCGACTACGACGCCTGACCGGCTCAGCGGTAGTGGTCGGGGAGCTCCTGGCCGATCTTGACCTGGGCCTTCGGCAGCCGCATGAAGCGCATCTGGAGCGAGCGAGTCACGGCGTAGTACGTCGTACCGTGGGTCGAGGTGCCCGGGAAGCGGGTGGCGAGCTCGCGCCGGATCCGGAACCGCAGCCGCACGAGGTCGACGATGATCAGCACGAAGACGGCGAGCATCGCCAGGTTGGCGTACGACGTGATCGTCGAGTTGCCGGTGTAGCCGAGGATCAGCACCACCAGCATCAGCGGGATCATCATCTCGATGAACGAGAAGTGGCTGTCGACGAAGTCGCGGATGAAGTGGCGGATCGGCCCCTTGTCGCGCGTCGGCAGGTAGCGCTCGTCGCCGGTGCGCATCGCCCGTCGCATCTTCGAGCTGGACTCGGTGCGGTTCGCCTTCTGGGCGGCCGCCATCTCCTTGCGGCTCCGGGGCACCTTGGCACGAGCGCGCGCGGCGGCCTCGGCCTCCTTGCGGGTGGGTGTGGGCCGGCCCTTCTTCGTGGTGGCGTCGGTGGACGCGGCGGCCTGCTGGGCGACGGTGTCGGGCTTGGTACGACGGAACAACGCGTGACCTTCTGCTGATGGCTGGTCGCGACCGGACCGGCCGCGTGGCCAGCCTACCCGCGCCCACGGGCAGGGCGTTCGCGCGGCGACCTCCGGCCAGCCTCGCTCGCCTTGACGCGAACCCATAGGCTGGCCCCATGAGCATGTGGCAACGCATCAGCCTGATCTTCAGGTCCAAGGCGAACAAGGCACTCGACCGGGCCGAGGACCCGAGGGAGACGCTCGACTACAGCTACCAGCGTCAGCTCGACCTGCTGGCGAAGGTACGCCGTGGGGTCGCCGACGTGGCCACGTCACGCAAGCGTGTGGAGCTCCAGGTCAACCAGCTGACGGCGCAGTCCAACAAGCTGCAGGGCCAGGCGGAGCAGGCCATCGGCGTCGGCCGCGAGGACCTCGCCCGCGAGGCCCTGACCCGCAAGTCGGGTCTGACCCAGCAGATCGCCGACCTCAAGACCCAGCAGGCGCAGCTCCAGGGTGAGGAGGAGAAGCTGGTGCTCGCCCAGCAGCGCCTCAGCGCCAAGGTCGAGGCGTTCCGCACGCGCAAGGAGACCATCAAGGCCACCTACACCGCAGCCGAGGCCCAGACCAAGATCAACGAGGCGATGTCCGGCATCGGCGAGGAGATGGGCGACGTCGGCATGGCCATCCAGCGCGCCGAGGACAAGACCGCCCAGATGCAGGCCCGGGCCAGCGCGATCGACGAGCTGATCGCGTCCGGCGCGCTCGACGACGCGAGCACGCTCAACGCCGGCGACGACATCTCGCGCGAGCTCCAGGCGATGAGCTCGCAGACCGACGTCGAGGCCGAGCTGGCCAAGCTCAAGGCGGGCAAGGCGCCCGAGGCCATCGAGGCCGCCCATGACGACGCAGACGGCGGCGACATCATCAAGGCCGAGCCGGAGAAGACCGCGGACACCACCGGAGAGGCACCATGATCGTGCGGATCCTCGGGGAAGGTCAGTACGACCTCTCCGACGACGCTGTCTCCGCGCTCAACGATCTCGACTCGCAGGTCGAGTCCGCCGTCGAGGCGGGTGACCAGGAGGCGTTCGACAGCGCGCTCACCGCGCTGCTGGACGGCGTACGCACGGCCGGGGTGGCCCACAGCGCCGACTCGCTCGAGCCTTCCGACCTGATTCTGCCGATGGCCGACGCCACGCTGGCCGAGGTGCGTGACATGCTCAGCGGCGACGGTTTGGTCCCTGGTTGACACTGGTCACATGGCCCGCACCCGATTTGCCCCAGACGCCGGACTCACGTTCCGGATGACCACCGTGATGTTCCTGCTCGGCGGCATCTTCGTCGCGTTCATCGTGGCGATGATGTTCGTGTTCCCGAGCTACTGGTTCCTGATCGGCATCGCCGGCATCGGCATCGCGTGGTACCAGTGGTACAGCTCCGACAAGGTCGCCATGCGCGCGATGCGCGCCCGGGAGGTGACCCCGGAGGAGGCGCCCGAGCTGCACGGCATGATCGACCGGCTCTGCGCGATGGCCGACATGCCCAAGCCCCGCGTCGGCGTCGCGGACCTGTCGATCCCGAACGCGTTCGCCACCGGCCGCTCGCCCGAGCGCTCCGTCGTCTGCGTGACCACCGGCATCCTCGGTCTGCTGACCGCGGACGAGATGGAGGCGGTGCTGGCGCACGAGCTCAGCCACGTCGCCCACCGCGACGTGCTGGTCATGACGATCGCCTCCTCGGCCGGCATCGTGGCCGGGATGATGACGCGCGGTGCCCAGTACGGTGCGTGGTTCGGCGGCGGGCGGCGCAGCAACAACAACGGCGGTGCCCCGACCTGGCTGATCGCGCTCGTCGTGAGCCTGGTCGTCTACGCGATCAGCTTCCTGCTGCTGCGGCTGCTCTCGCGCTACCGCGAGCTGTGCGCCGACCGCTCGGGCGCCTACCTGACCCTGAAGCCGCAGGCGCTGGCCAGCGCGCTGCAGAAGATCTCCGGTGGGATGGCCACGGTGCCGCAGCAGGACCTGCGCTCCGCCAGCAGCATGAACGCGTTCTTCATCGCCCCGGCGATCAAGGGCGTCAGCTTCAGCCAGCTCACGTCGACCCACCCGTCGCTGGAGCAGCGTCTCGAGCAGCTGTCGAAGATCCAGGCCGAGCTCGGTCGTCCGGTCGACGGGCCCCCCTCACCGTGAACCCGTCACCGTGAGCCCGTTCTGGGACGCGATCACCGGGCGCACCACTCCGAAGAGGGCCGACCTCGACTCGTTGTTCCTGGTGCCCAGCGCCGCGATCACGCTCGAGACGTCGGCCGGGTTCACGCCGACCGGTACGGGTTCGGTGTGCTTCCGCGCGGCCGACGGCGCGGCGTACCAGCAGACCCAGGACGACGTGATCGCCCTGATCAAGGACGACCCGGACAAGCCGGACGTCCACGTGCAGCGCGACGACTTCGGCTTCACCTGGCTGGTGGTCACCCGCGCCGCGTCCGACGTCGAGGGGCTGTGCACCGACCTCCACGCGGTCAACACCAGTCTCGAGGAGCAGGGGTTCGCGGGCGGGCTGCTCTGCTCGGTGGTGCCGTTCGCCGACACGTCCGGCCGCAAGGTGGGGCTGGTCTACCTCTACAAGCAGGGCACCTTCTACGGTTTCGCACCCACCGGCCCCAAGACCCGCGACAACCTGCTCGAGATCCAGGTCCGCGACGAGCTCGTCGGCGAGCTGCCGATGGAGACCGACCTCCAGCGCTGGCTCGCCCTCTGGGGAGCCCCCGGACTCTGACCCCAGCCCCTGCTCAGCGATCAGACGCGGTGGGAGCGACCCGGGAGGTCGAGCATCCGCTCCAGCGCGATCCTGGCGTAGTGCTGGGTCTCGGGGTCGACCTCGATCCGGTTGACCACCACACCGTCGACCAGCGACTCCATCGCCCAGACCAGGTCGGGAAGGTCGATCCGGTTCATCGTGGAGCAGCCCTGACACGCGCTGACACCCCTGTGTCGCTACATCAGGGCGCCGTTGGGCAGGTAGGGCCGCGGCGGGCGCATGCGGCGCAGCGCCTGGTAGCCCTCCTGGTGCAGCTCCAGCCGCGCAGCCATCCCGACCTCGATCGCCCACGAGTTCTCGGCGGTGATGTGGCCGATCAGGACGTCGTCGCTGGAGGCGATCCCTTCCCACAGCAGCCGGGCGGCGGTACGACGGTCGGTGGCGGCGAGCAGCGAGATGCCGCCATCCAGGTAGGCGTAGCCCGAACCCGTGCTGGTCTCGCTGACCACCAGCCGGAACTGCCGCATCAGGATCTCGTGGTCGGTCCCGTGCGCGGCGCCGCGGGTCTGCCGGTCGACCGAGTCCATCCAGTCGATGTCGGAGGCCGACCCCTCGCGGACCTTGTCGAGCGCCGGGATGGCGGAACGGTCGGGTGTGCCCCGGAGGAACATCTGCGGATGGAAGGTGAAGCCGGCCGCGTGGTAGCGGCGCAGCGCCTTCGGGTCGCTCGAGGCGTTGAACATCGCGCGTAGGCAGCCGCGACCGTGCTCGAGCGCGGGGGCCAGCAACGCCCTGCCGAGGCCGTGCCCCTGGGCGTCGGGCACCACGGCGTACGACGCGAGGAGCCACATCTTCTCGCGCATGAACGAGACGACGATGCCGAGCATCCCGGAGTCGTCCTCGGCCACCCAGCAGCCGCCGGGGTCGGTGCCGACGAGGTGCTCCGTGCGGGCGATCCAGTTCGCGCTACGCTCGGGAGGCTTCAGCTCCGGGTCGGGCCACGAGCGGCGGAACATCCTGGTGTCGAGCTCGTGGAAGCCGACGGCGGTCACCCGCTCCGCCTCGGGGAGGTCGTCCACGGTCATCGGCCGGATGCGCAGGTCGCCCACCGGGCCAACGTAGACGCCACGGCAGGATGTGGCGCATGCGCGTGCTGATCGCCCCCGACAAGTTCGCCGGGACGCTGACCGCGCCGGAGGCCGCCCGGGCCATCGCCGAGGGCTGGGCGCGTCGGGCGCCCGACGACGAGCTGGACCTCGCCCCGATGGCTGACGGTGGACCCGGCTTCGTCGACGTGCTCCACACCGCGCTGGGTGGCGAGCTGTCCGCCGTGACGGTGCGCGGACCACACGGCGAGCGGGTGCCGGCGACGCTGCTGTCCGGTGGCGGCCGGACCTGGGTCGAGAGCGCGCAGGCGTGCGGGCTGGCCCTGACCGGCGGCGAGCGCCCGGAGAGCGCCACCACCTGGGGTGTCGGCGAGCTGGTCATGCTGGCGATCGAAGCAGGAGCCACCGACATCGTGGTCGGCCTCGGCGGGTCCGGTACCAACGACGGCGGCGCCGGTCTGCTGGGCGCCCTCGGCGCCACGGCCGACCGACCGCTGGACCGCGGGGCCGCGGGTCTCGACGGCATCGCCAGTCTCGACCTCGGGCCGGTCCGCGAGCGACTCCAGGGCGTGTCGCTGGTCTGCGCGACCGACGTGGACAACCCGCTCATCGGCCTGTTCGGAGCCACCAAGACGTTCGGGTCGCAGAAGGGCATCGGCGAGGACCGCCTTCCGGTCGTCGACGCCTGGCTCGAGCAGCTCGCGGCGGCGACCGATCGTCGTACCGCTCTGGAGAAGGGCGCCGGTGCCGCGGGCGGGCTCGGCTTCGCGCTGCTCCTGCTCGGCGCCGAGCGACGACCCGGGTTCGACCTGGTGGCGCAGGCGGTGCGTCTGGAGGAGCGCGCCCGGCAGGCGGACCTCGTGCTCACGGGAGAGGGTGGGTTCGACTTCTCCAGCCGCTCGGGCAAGGTGCCGTACGGCGTCGCGACGGTCGCCGCGCAGGCGCTGCGGCCGTGTGTGGCCCTGGCCGGTCGGGTGCTGGTCGGGTCCCGCGAGATGCGTGCCCTGGGCATCGAGTCGGCGTACTCTCTGGTGGACCTCGTGGGGGAGGAGCGGGCACTGGGAGACCCGGCCGGAAGCCTCGCCGTCCTCGCCGAGAGGGTCGCGCGGACCTGGTCGCGATGACCGGCGGGGATCGGGAGGAATAACCGGCACTGTGCGAGAATTGGACCTGTCGTACGCGCAATGGCACATCAGCGAAGGAGCAGCAGCATGACCGAACAGGTCACCGAGGAGCGACGGACCGACCAGATCAACCTGAGCTCGGTCGCCGCCACCAAGGTCAAGAGCCTGCTGGACCAGGAGGGTCGTGACGACCTCGCCCTGCGGATCTCGGTGCAGCCGGGTGGCTGCAGCGGTCTGCGCTACCAGCTGTTCTTCGACGAGCGGAGCCTCGACGGCGACGTGGTCACCGACTTCGACGGTGTAGGCGTCGTCGTGGACCGGATGAGCGTCCCCTACCTCAACGGCGCCATGATCGACTTCGTCGACACCATCGAGAAGCAGGGCTTCACGATCGACAACCCGAACGCGACCGGCTCCTGCGCCTGCGGCGACTCGTTCCACTGAGCCCCCGCCGTCTTAGACGACTCGACGGGGGCTTCGTGCTCGGCCCTGCGCGTGTCAGTCGAGGTGGAGGTGCAGGGCGTTGGCCAGGCGCGCAGCGGCGTCGCTGATCCGGATGTCGCGCTTGGGCACCTCGCGCGGGTAGTCGTCGTACTCCAGGCTGGGCGGGTCGGCGACGGCGGCGCGCGCGGCCCGCTGGAGGAGCAGGTTGCGCCCGACGGCCGCGCAGTCCGCCCGCAGCTGGCTCGGGGTGCCGAGCTCGTCGTGGGTCAGGTGTGACGGCGTCGTGGGTGCCATGACTCGACGCTAACGGCTACCGGCGGGTATCCCACGCGTACCGATCGGTAGTATTCCCTGACGTGTCCCTGCTGATCTGCGGCTCCATCGCCACCGACCACCTGATGTCGTTCGCCGGGCGGTTCAAGGACTCGCTCGTCGTGGAGCAGCTGGACAAGATCTCCCTGTCCTTCCTGGTCGACGACCTGGAGATCCGGCGCGGCGGAGTGGCGCCCAACATGTGCTTCGGCCTGGGGCGCCTGGGCCTGCACCCGGTCCTGGTCGGCGCGGCGGGCGAGGACTTCACCGACTACCGCAGCTGGCTCGAGCGCCACGGCGTCGACTGCTCGTTCGTGCACATCTCGCAGACCCGCCACACGGCCCGCTTCGTGTGTACGACCGACAGCACGATGGCGCAGTTCGCGTCGTTCTACCCGGGTGCGATGAGCGAGTCCCGGCTGGTGGAGCTGGCGCCGATCGTGGCGCAGGTCGGCGCGCCGGACTTCGTGCTGATCGCCGCCGACGACCCCGAGGGCATGCTGCGGCACACCCGCGAGTGCCGGCAGCGGGGCTACCCGTTCATCGCCGACCCGAGCCAGCAGCTGGCGTTCGGCGACGGCGAGCTGATCCGCGACCTCATCGACGGCGCGACGTACCTGTTCTCCAACGAGTACGAGTCGGCGATGATCGAGACCAAGACCGGCTGGTCGTCGGCGGAGATCCTCGACCGCGTCGGCACCCAGGTGACCACGCTGGGCGCCGATGGCGTGCGGATCCTCGCGCGCGACCCCGAGCCGATCGAGGTCAAGGCCGCCGCCGGGGTGACCGCGGTGGAGCCGACCGGCGTCGGTGACGCGTTCCGGGCCGGTTTCCTGGCCGGCCTCGAGTGGGAGCTCGGGCACGAGCGGGCCGCCCAGGTGGGCTGCGTGCTGGCGGCGTACGTCGTCGAGACGGTCGGCACCCAGGAGTACTCCTTCACCGCCGCCCGGTTCGTGGAGCGGCTGCGGGGCTCCTACGGCGATGCCGCTGCCGACGAGGTCGCGGAGCAGCTCGTCAGCTAGCCCTGACCGCTACGTCGTGCGACGTAGCGCGGGACGCCGTCCGCGGCGGTCTCCTCGCCGACGTACTCGTGACCCGTCATCCGGCGCCACGTCGGCGATGTGTCGGGCCAGCTCGATGATCGGTGCCGGGCAGAGCAGGTCACGGCAGTCGATCTCGATCATCAGAGCCGTCCCCGCAGCTCCGCGACGACCTCGGGCAACGCGGCCAGGAAGCGGTCCACGTCCGGCTCGGTGGTCTCACGCCCAACCGAGACCCGGACGTTGCCGTGGGTCAGGGCACCCATCGCGGCGAGCACATGGCTGGGCTCCAGGGTCGAGGACGTGCACGCCGACCCGCTGGCCACGGCGAAGCCGCGCCGGTCGAGCTCGGTGACCAGCGCCTCGCCGTCGAGGTAGAGGCAGGAGAAGGTCACCAGGTGCGGCAGCCGGTCGTCCGGGTCGCCCACCACCTCGGTCTCGGGCAAGGCGGCCTCCGCGTCGCGGATCCGGTCGACCAGGGTCCGTTGGCGGGCGTTCTCGTCGTCACGGTCGCCCACCACCGCCTGCAGGGCGGCGGCCGCGGCGAGGATCGCGGGCACGTTCTCGAACCCGACGGCGTGAGCGCCGGCGCGCTCGTCCTCCGGGAAAGGGTCGCGCCAGCGCACGCCACGTCGTACGACGAGAAGGCCCACGCCGGCCCGGCCGCCCCACTTGTGCGCCGAGGCGGCGACGGCCGCCCATCCCTCCGGGAGTGGCAGCCGACCGGCCGAGGCGCCCGCGTCGACGAGCACGGGTACGCCGTGGACAGCGTCGGCGGTTTCCGCGACCGGCTGGATCGTGCCGACCTCGTGGTTCGCCGACTGGCACGCCACCACGGTCGCCCCTGCACCGCTCACGTCGTCCACTCGGACCCGGCCAAGCTCGTCGACCGGGAGCACCCTGGTGGGCGCCTCGCTCCAGCGGGCCGCCTGCAGGAGGGCGGAGTGCTCGACGGCTGTGAGCACGATCGTGTCACCGCTGCGGCCACCGCCGCGGTGGAGCCCGAGCAGGCCGCGATGCACGGCCTCGGTGCCCGAAGCCGTGAAGGTGACCTCGTCCGGGCGCATCCCCAGGGCCTCGGCGGTGGCGGCACGCGCGTTGTCGAGCACCAGTCGCGCGCTGCGGCCCGCGTGATGCAGCCGGCGCGGATCGGCGTAAGCCGTCTCGAGGGCGGCCGCGTACGCCGCGCGTGCGGCCGGGTGCAGGGCCTCGCCGGACGCGGTGTCCAGGAAGACCCGGCGATCCGGCTGTTCCGTGTGCTCGGGAGGCGGCACGGACTCAACCTAACCGGCCGACTTGCGGGTGACCCACCCCTGCTACCGGATGGTGATTCGGATAGTGTGCGGGCTGTTGGTGAACGCCGAGAGAAAGGCTCGTTCGTGGGTGGGCAAGTCCCTGGTTCCTCGGACGCGACGCCTCGTCGTACTCCCAGCCGGGCCGGGGTCATCCTGGTTTCGCTCGTGCTCCTGGTGACCCTCACCGGGTGCGACGGCAAGACCCGCCACGAGTGGGCCAACCTCGCGATGCCCGACCCTGCGACGTCGCAGGGCGAGCACATCTTCATGCTGTGGCGCTGGGCCTGGGTGGCCGCGCTGATCACCGGGGCGATCGTCTGGGGCCTGATCTTCTACGTCGTGTGGCGCTTCCGTCGCCGCAGCGACGACGACGTGCCCGTGCAGACGCGCTACAACCTGCCGCTCGAGATCTTCTACACGATCGCGCCGATCGTCATGGTCGTGGTGTTCTTCGTGCACACCGAGCGCACCCAGAACCTCATCCGCGAGGACGTGCCGCCCCCCGACCTGGTGGTCTACGTCGTCGGGCAGCAGTGGACCTGGACGTTCAACTACCTGCCCGGCGGTGACGTGCCGACGCCCGGCAACAAGGTGCTCTACAGCGTCGGCGAGGCGGGCACGCCGCCGACCCTCGTGCTCCCGGTCGGCAAGACGGTGGAGTTCAAGCTGCACTCACCCGACGTCATCCACGACTTCGGCGTCCCCGGCTTCTTGGAGAAGATGGACGTCATCCCCGGCCCCGAGATCGATGACAACCACTTCTCGGTCACCCCGACGGTCATGGGTGACTACCGCGGCAAGTGCTACGAACTCTGCGGCGTCTACCACTCGCGGATGCTGTTCAACGTGAAGATCGTCAGCGAGGCCGACTACACGTCGTACCTCCAGAGCCTGCAGGCCCAGGGCAACGTCTCCGACCAGCCGTTGCTGGGCGGGATCACCTCGCAGGTGCAGGCCGGACTCGAGCAGGGATCGGGAGGCTCCGAATGACCGCCACCACGACGCCGACCCAGATGGCAGGGCCACGGCGAGAGCTCGGCAAGCGGATCGTCCGGGTCATCACCACCACCGACCACAAGGTGATCGGAAACCTCTACCTCGCCACGTCGTTCGCGTGGTTCCTGGCCGCCGGCATCATGGCGCTGCTGATGCGCTCGGAGCTGGCCAACCCCGGCATGCAGTTCGTCAACGACGAGGTCTACAACCAGCTGTTCACGATGCACGGCACGATCATGCTGCTGCTGTTCGCGACGCCGCTCTTCTTCGGGTTCGGCAATGCGATCATGCCGCTCCAGATCGGGTCGCCCGATGTCGCGTTCCCGCGGCTCAACATGCTCAGCTACTGGCTGTTCCTGTTCGGGGGCCTGATCGCCGGCTCCGGGTTCCTCACCCCGTCCGGCGCCGCTGACTTCGGCTGGTTCGCCTACACACCGCTCTCCGACGCCGTCCGGTCACCGAGCGTCGGTGGCGACCTGTGGGTGATGGGTCTCTGGATGGCCGGACTCGGCACCATCCTCGGCGCGGTCAACTTCATCACCACGATCATCTGCATGCGTGCGCCGGGGATGACGATGTTCCGGATGCCGATCTTCGTCTGGAACACGATGGTCACCAGCCTGATGGTGCTGATCGCGTTCCCGGTGCTGGCCGGCGCGCTGCTGTCCCTGGAGGCCGATCGAAGACTCGGCGCCCACGTGTTCGACACCTCGCACGGCGGCGCGATCCTGTGGCAGCACCTGTTCTGGTTCTTCGGCCATCCCGAGGTCTACATCATCGCGCTGCCGTTCT
>DAINSL010000040.1:0-17298 GCA_036741335.1 Nocardioides sp.
TAGGCGAGCACGTTGCGCGGCGGGTCGATGTAGCCGTCGCCCGGTGCGTACGACGCCCCCAGCGTCTGGGCGGGCGCCATGGACGGGTTCATCTGATCGACCTCGTCGGGCTCCACCCATCGCACGTCGAGACCGAGCGGCTGCTGCATCGCGATCCGTGCCTGGGCCTGGGTGACCTCGGCGCCGGTGAAGCACGGCATGAAGTAGCCCTGCGCCACGAAGCCCGAGTCGATCCCGAGCAGCTCCTGCTGCCCCGCGTAGAAGTCGCGGCTGAAGAGCCCCAGACGCACCGCGGTCTCGGTGCCGCCCTGCGCTCGCACCATGCCCGCGGCCCGGGAGCTGGCGCCCTGGCCGAGCGTGTTCCGCTCGACGAGCACGACGTCGCCCAGCCCGGCCTGGCGCAGGAACCACGCCGCCCAGGCACCGATGGTCCCGCCGCCGACGACGACCGCATCGGCACTGCGCGGCACAGTGGTCATGGCTGCGAGGGTGGCATAGACTGAACAGTCAGTCAACGCGTCTCGACTCCGCTCGACTCGCCGAGGAGGCACGGTGTACGGACTCACGCCCGACGATCTCGAGCTGCAGGCGCGTGCCCGCGGCTTCGCCGACGAGCTGATCCCTCAAGAGGAGTACGCCGAGGCACACGCGGGCGAGCTGCCCGCGGACGTCGCGCATCGGCTCGAAGCCCGGGCCGCCGAGCTCGGCCTGACCGCGACCAACATGCCCACCTCCGTCGGTGGTCGTGGCTGCACCTACCTCCAGCAGGTCCTGGTCCAGGAACAGGGCGGCCGGGTCACCAACGCCCTGGCCTGGTGCCTGACGACGCCGCCGGCGTGGTGGCCGGCCGTGGCCAACGACCACCAGCTCGAGACCTGGCTCCTGCCGACAGTGCGAGGAAGCCGCGAGGAGTGCTACGCGATCACCGAGGAGTACGCCGGCTCCGACGTCTCCGACCTGCGCGCCACGGCCGCACGCGATGGCGATGACTACGTCCTGGACGGCGTGAAGTGGCACGTGACGTCGTACAACAAGGCCGACTACCTGTTCTTCCAGGCGGTGCTGACCACCGGTACGCACGCCGGTGAGCAGGCGCTGTTCGTCGTCGACAAGGACACTCCGGGCATCAGCGTCGTGCGCACCCCGGCGTACACCCACACCATCGCCCACCACCACCCGGTCGTGGCCTTCGAGAAGGTGCGGGTCCCGGTCTCGCACCTGATCGGCTCGGAGGAGGACGGGATGTCCTTCGTCTACGAGTGGTTCCGCTTCGAGCGACTGATGGTCGCGTCCCGCTGCCTCGGCGCCGCCGAGCGGCTGGTCGATGAGATGGCGACGTTCGCCGCACAGCGCGAGGTGGGCGGCGAACGGCTCGCGGACAAGCAGCTGGTGCAGGGGATGCTGGCCGACAGCCTGACCGAGCTGTTCGCGGCCCGGACTCTCGTCTACGAGGTGGCCCGCGGACTCGACCGGTCAACGGGGGGCACCGACCTCAAGGTGGCGCACGCCCAGTGCTCGATGGCCAAGCTCTACAGCAGCGAGATGGCCGGCCGCGTCGCCGATCGGGCCGTGCAGATCTTCGGCGGTCGCGGCTACATGCGCGAGAACGTCGCGGAGCGCTTCTTCCGCGAGCTGCGTGTGGAGCGGATCTGGGAGGGTGCGAGCGAGGTGCAGCGCGCGATCATCGCCGACCAGCTGGGCAAGCGCGGACGGGCCCGGCTCGTCTAGGCGCTGGCCCGGTCGGCTGTGGTTGGCTGGGAGACGTGAGCACCGAGCCCCTTCCGGCTGCGTGGTCCGGCCTGGTCGACGACGCGGCCATCTTCCCGCCCGGCGACGTCCCGCTGACCGACGCGGTCGACGCCTTCCACGCCCGACGCGACGAGTGGTACGCCGACCTCGTCGGTTCGTTCGTGGTGACCGACACCCGGCTCCCCGAGGTGGCCGTGGACGTCCCGGTCTCGGTCGTGGTGAGCGGTGGCGCCGGTGCCGTCGCCGGAGTCGCCTCCCTGGCCATCCGCCGCGGCCACCGGCTCGTCGGGATCGAGATCGCGGTTCGCGACCTCGACGATGTCGCCGGCAACGTACGCCGCATCGTCGCCGCTGTGGACTCGGCACGCGACGAGGGACTGACCGAGGAGACGGCGATCCATGTCGAGCTGCCGCAGACCGAGCCCACTGCGTCGTGGCTGACCGCGGCCGATGTCGTCGCCGAGGCGGAAGCTCACCTCAAGTTCCGGACCGGCGGGATCGAGGCTCATCTGTTCCCGGACGCAGCAACGGTCGCCGCCTGGATCGATGCCGCGCTGGACCGCGAGACGTCGTACAAGTGCACCGCCGGCCTCCACCACGCCGTACGCCATCGCGACCCCGAGACCGGCTTCGAGCATCACGGCTTCCTCAACGTCCTGCTCGCGACCCGCGTCGCGTTCGATGGCGGATCGACCGCCGACGTGGTCCAGGTGCTCGAGGACCGCTATCACAACGACCTGGTGGCCATGGCGCGCACCAGTGACCTGGCGGGGGCGCGGCGCTGGTTCACGGCGTACGGTTCGTGCAGCGTCACCGACCCGCTCGACGACCTCCTCGCGCTCGGGCTGCTGGAGGCACCCCATGAGTGAGGGGTTCGGGCTCGACCACCTGCCGTACGGCGTCTTCTCGATCGGTGGCGCGAACCCCCGCGTCGGCGTCCGGTACGGCGACGCCGTCGTCGACCTGCATGCGCTGACCGGGCGCGACGAGTTCGCGCAGCCCTCCCTCAACAGCTTCATGGCGCTCGGCCCCGACCTGTGGGCCGAGACCCGCGACGACCTCCTCGAGCGGGTGCCGGACGCGGAGTCCGTCCCCCTCGACGACGTGCGGCTGCACCTGCCGATCTCCGTCGGCGACTACGTCGACTTCTATGCCTCCCTCGACCACGCCTCCAACGTCGGCCGGATCTTCCGCCCCGACCAGGAGCCGCCCCTGCTGCCCAACTGGCGCCACCTCCCGGTCGGCTACCACGGCCGCGGCGGCACCGTCGTCGTCAGTGGTACGCCGGTGATCCGGCCGTGCGGTCAGCGGAAGGCACCGACAGATGAGACGCCGACCTTCGGGCCGAGCCGTCGCCTCGACATCGAGGCGGAGCTCGGCTTCGTGCTCGGCTCCGGATCGGAGCTCGGCGGCCGGATCGAGGTCGGGGCGTTCGCCGACCACGTCTTCGGGGTGGTCGGTCTCAACGACTGGTCCGCGCGCGACATCCAGGCGTGGGAGTACGTCCCGCTCGGGCCGTTCCTGGGCAAGTCGTTCGCCACGTCGATCTCGGCCTGGGTCACGCCGCTCTCCGCGCTGGACGCGGCCTGGTGCGACCTGCCGGGTCAGGACCCGACGCCCCTGCCGTATCTCGCCGACGGCACTCCGCGAGGGCTCGACATCGACGTCGAGGTGGTGCTGAACGGCGACGTGGTGAGTCGTCCGCCGTACCGCACGATGTACTGGTCACCCGCGCAGATGCTGGCGCACCTCACCGTCAACGGCGCCTCCACCCGCCCCGGTGACCTCTTCGCCTCGGGCACGATCAGCGGCCCCGAACCCGGCACCCGCGGGTCCTTCCTCGAGCTGAGCTGGGGCGGCACCGAGCCGTTCGCGGGCGGCCGCACCTTCCTCGAGGACGGCGACGTGGTCACGCTGCGCTACTCCGCCCCCGGCACCGGGGGTGGGCGGATCAGCCTCGGTGAGGTCACCGGCACGATCGCGCCTGCGCGAGTCTGAGGCCGTACGTCGTACCCTCGGCGCGTGATCCAGTTCGGCCAGCTCCCCCCGCCCACCCACGTGATCGCCCATGTGAGCGACACCCACCTGCTTGTGGGTGACGCCCGTCAGTACGGCGCCATCGACACCGTGACCCGTTTCCGGTCGGCGCTGGAGCGGCTGACCCGGATCGACCCGCCACCGCAGGCGCTGGTCGTCACCGGTGACCTGGCCGACCTCGGGGAGCCCGAGGCCTACCGCCAGCTGCGCGAGCTCGTCGAGCCGTACGCCGAGGGCATCGGCGCCCAGATCGTCTGGTGCATGGGCAACCACGACGAGCGCCCGGCGTACTCGCGCGAGCTGTTCGGCGACGAGTCCGACGCCCCGCAGGACCGGGTGTACGACGTCGCCGGTCTCCGGATCGTGAGCCTCGACACGAGCGTGCCGGGCTGGCACCACGGCGAGATCACCGACTACCAGCTGGCCTGGCTGACCGACGTGCTCGCCACCCCGGCCGAGCACGGCACGGTCCTGGCGCTGCACCACCCGCCGATCCCCTCGCCGCTGGTGCCCGCCGCGGAGATCATCGAGCTGCTGGACACCGAGCGTCTTGCCACCGTCCTGCGCGGCTCGGACGTCCGCGCGATCCTGGGCGGGCACTACCACTTCACGTCGCACTCGACGTTCGCCGGCATCCCGGTCTCGGTGGCGGCCGCCACCTGCTACACCGTCGACACCGCCCCGCTCGACCGGCTGATCTCGGCGGTCGACGGCCACCAGGCGTTCAATGTCGTCCACGTGTACGGCGACCGCGTGGTCCACTCCATCGTCCCCGTCCCGGACGCCCCCGAGGTCGACGGCTTCGGCACCGACGTCGCGCCCCTGCTCGAGGCGCTGAGCCCGGCCGAGCGGCTCGACATGGTGTCCCGCAAGGACTCCCCGCTCAACACCGGCGAGCTCACCATCGACGCGCCGCCCATCGGCGGCTGAGGGTTGCCAGAGAGCCGAGGAGACCACCCGTGCACGGACGTGTCGTGACGACCGAGCAGCTGACGCCGGGCATGGTGCGGGTCGTGCTCGGGGACGGCGACCTCGAGCAGCTGGCGATGCCCGACGCGACGGACGCCTACGTCAACGTGGCCTTCCGCCCGGACGGCGCGTCGTACGACGAGGTCTTCGACCCGCGGCAGGTGCGTGACGCGCATCCGAGGGCGGAGTGGCCGGCCAGACGCCGCTACACCGTGCGTACCTGGGATCCCCACACCCGTCTGCTCACGATCGACTTCGTCGTGCACGGCGACGCCGGGGTCGCCGGGCCGTGGGCCGCCGCCGCGCGACGCGGCGACCTCCTCGTGTTCGAAGGGCCCAGCGGTGGCTACCGTCCGGATCCAGCGGCCGCATGGCACCTGTTCGTCGGCGACGACTCGGCCCTTCCGGCCATCGCCGCGTCGCTGGAGGCGCTCGCGGCCGGTGCGCGCGCCGTCGCGCGGGTCGTCTGCGACGGAGAAGCGCACGAGATCGACCTGGCGAGCCCCGCCGACGTCGACCTCCGCTGGCTCCACCGCCGCGCCGATGCCGACGACGGTGACCTCCTGGTCGGTGCCGTGGCCGACCTGACGTTCCCTCCCGGGCGGCCGTTCGCCTTCGTCCACGGCGAGGCGGACGAGATCCGCGCCGTACGCCACCATCTCCTGCACGACCGGGGGCTCACGCGACGGGACCTCTCCTGCTCGCCGTACTGGCGGCGGACCATGGCCGACGAGGAGTGGCGCATCGTCAAGCGCGACTTTGTCGCGGCGATGGAGGCCGAGGAGAGCTAGACGCCCTCGCGGTCGTGGAAGCCCAGGTGCGCGAAGGCCTCGCCCCGCTTCATCGACTCCACCACGCCCGGATGCACCCGGTGCAGGTGGGCGATCGCCTTGCGGCGGTAGCGCACGATCTGTACCGCGCCGAGCACCCAGAAGACGTACTGCACCGACATCGCGACCCGGAAGTCCCCCAGGTCGTACGACGCGGCGGTGCCGCCACCGCTGTGCCAGTCCAGGAGAACGCCGACGAGTCCCATCGTCAGCAGGCTGGCGGAGAACCCGCCCACGTTCACGAAGCCGTTGGCCCGCCCCGATGCCTCGACCGGGATGAACGTCCGGGCCAGGTCGAAGCCGACCATCGACGCCGGGCCGCCGGTCGCGATCAGGCACACCAGCACGACCAGCATCCACAGCGGCGCCGGTGAGGAGCGCAGGAGGACGACTCCCCAGCCCAGGGCCATGCTCGCGACGATGCCGAGCACCAGCCACGAGCGGTAGAACGGGAACCGCGACACCAGTACGCCCAGCACGAGCCCGCTGACGATCACCCATCCGGTCATCACGATCAGCAGCGCACCCGCGGTGCCCTCGGACAGACCCTCGCCCCGGACCAGGAACGGGAAGCCCCACAGCAGCGTGAACACCGTGGCCGAGAACTGCGAGCTGAAGTGTGACCACATCCCGAGCCGGGTGCCGGGGTGGCCCCACACCATCCGCAGCGCACGACCCACCGCCCGCATCTTGATCCGCGCGGCCTCTTCCCGCCGGTACGGCGAGTCGGTGACGAGCAGTGCGACGACGACCATCAGCACCACCCCGAGCGACGATGCGACCGCGAAGGTCCGGGTCCAGCCCAGGTGTCGCAGGGCGATCGACAGCGGCGCCGCCGCCACGATCGCGCCGAGCTGTCCCACCTGTCCGGTGAGCTGGGTGACCAGCGGCGCCTGTCGTACCAGGAACCACAGCGTCACCAGCCGGATGACGCTGACGAACACCATCGCGTCCCCCGCGCCGAGCACCGCCCGGGCGGCGACCGCCACCGGGAACGACGTCGCGAACGCGAACGTCAGCTGGCCGGCGGTCATCAGCACGAGTCCGGCCAGCAGCAGGATCCGCGAGCCGAACCGGTCGAGCAGCACCCCGACCGGGATCTGCAGTCCGGCGTACACGACCAGCTGCAGCACGGTGAAGAACGACAGCTGCGTCGCGGAGATCCCGAACCGGTCCTGCGCGAGCAGGCCCGCGACGCCGAGCGAGCTGCGATGGAAGACGGCCAGCACGTAGACCGAGAGGCCGACCAGCCAGATGACCCAGGCCCGGCGCCGGCCGATGTCGTGGATCTGCTCGCTCACGCCCGCCATGATGGCCTACCGCCAGGCAGGCCACGGGGGTACGGCGCACCGTCGCCGGCGTCAGTCGATGGGCACGGACCAGACCAGGGTGGTGCCGCCGAGGTCGGGTATCTCGGCGAGCGCCATCGACCCGTTGCGGTCCTCGGCCCT
Source organism: Nocardioides sp. (assembly GCA_036741335.1). GTDB lineage: Bacteria > Actinomycetota > Actinomycetes > Propionibacteriales > Nocardioidaceae > Nocardioides. The sequence continues at coordinate 7,037 of DAINSL010000040.1, forward strand.
GCGTCGCATGTTGTCCAGGCCGCTGCGTCGCTCCGCGTCGCCCATCCCCCTGCCGTCGTCACTGACCGTGATCGTGAGCTGCGAGGTTGTCGCGTGCACCGTCAGCTGCACCGCCGATGCCTGGGCATGCTTGCCGGCGTTGGTCAGCGCCTCGCGGACGACGGCGGTGACGTCGTGGGCGAGCTCCTGGCTGCTCACCGAGTCGATCGGACCGTCGAAGTCGAGCCGTGGGTCGCAGCCGAGCACCGGTCGCACCTCCGCGACCACGTCCAGGATCCCGGCGCGGAGACCCCCCTGAGTGGAAGGGCGCAGCTGGAAGATCAGGGTACGGATCTGCCGGATGGCCTCGTCCATGGCACCGACGACTTCCTGCAACGCCGACGAGTCGCGCTCGTCGGTGAGGTGCGACGCGGTGGCCTGGATCATCAACCCGGCCGCGAAGAGCTGCTGGACGACGTGGTCGTGCAGGTCGCGGGCGATCCGGGCGCGATCCTCGAGGATCAAGACCCACTGCTGGTCGCGCCGCGCGTCTGCCAGCTCCAGGGCGACCGATGCATGGGTGGCGAAGGCCGTCGCCATCTCCTCGTCCGCCTGGGTGAACGGACGACGTTGAGGTGACCGGGTCACCACCAGGGAGCCACGCACCCGCTCCATCCCGAGCAGGGGCAGGACCATCACCGGCCCCACCTGCACCCGGTCGACGAGGTAGATCGTGCGGTTCTCGACGCCCTCGGTCTCCTCGGCGTTGGCCAGCCGCACCGACTTCCCGGTGCGCAGGACCAGCTCGCTGAGCGTCCCCGACATCGGGTAGCGGTCGTCCTCCAGACCGGCCGCCTGGGCGCCCTCGGCCACGGCGACGCGGAGCTGGGCGGTCTCGGCGTCCGGGAGCACCAGGGTGGTGAGGTCGGCATCCGCGAGCTTCTGCACGCTCTGCGCGATCAGCCGGAGGGATCCCTGGTCCCCGGCGAGCAGGCGCTGCGTGACATCCGTCGAGGCCTCCAGCCAGGTCTGTCGTTGCCGGGACTCCTCGAACAACCTGGCGTTCTCGATGGCGATCCCGGCGGTGGCCGCGAGCGCCTCGACGAGCTCCTCGTCCTCGGCTGTGAAACCCATGTCGTCGGGGCGGGTCAGGTAGAGGTTGCCGAAGACCTCGTCACGAACCCGGACCGGGACGCCGAGGAACCCCTTCATCGGAGGGTGACCGTCCGGGAAGCCGACCGAGCGGTCGTGGCGCGACAGGTCGTCGAGCCGGATCGCGGCGGGCTCCTCGATCAACAGCCCCAGCAGACCGTTGCCCTCGGGCAGGTGGCCGATCGCCTCGACGGTCTCCGCATCCATCCCGACGTGGATGAACTCGTCCAGACCCATGCCCTCGTTGCCCACGATGCCCAGCGCGCCGTACCGGGCGTGGACGAGCTCGACGGCGGCCGCCACGATGCTGCGGAGGACCGTGGCGAGGTCGAGGTCACCAACGATCGCGCGGTTGGCCTCGAGCAGGCCGCGCAGCCGGTTCTGATCCTCGGAGTCCGCGTCCTGCACCCCTGTGACAGTAGCCCGGATCGTCGCCATCGACCCGACTCGTCCTAGTGAACCCGCGCTCGGCCTTCGCGGGACGGTGCGGGTGGTGAGTCGACCTGGCGCGGTTCCGGGACGACGACGACCGGGGCGCTCGAGTGCCGGAGGCAGTACTCACCGATCGAGCCGAGCACCTTGCGGCTGGCCGAGCCCTGCTGACCGCTCCCGACGACCACCATCACCGCTCCCTCGGCCCTGGCGACGAGCACCCGGCCGGGATGGTCGTGCACCACCACCTGGACCACGTTGGGGTGCTCCGAGAGGCGGCCGAGCGCCGACCGGAGGGTGGCGTCCTGAAGACCCTGGGTGATCGCCCGGCCCGCCTCCAGCGCGCTCGGGTAGGCGGGGTCCACCCTGGCCGGGTTCCACAGCCAGGCGGTCACCACCTCGACGGTGGCGCCACGTGAGAGACCTTCCGCAAGGGCGACGTCGAGCGCCGCGGCACTCCCGGGACTGCCGTCCACGCCGACAACGATGACGTCCGACCCGTCCGGCATGCGGCCACGCGTGGCCGTGCGGTCGGGGGAGCTCATGAACCCAGAGTGAACGCTGCGTCCCCCCGCGCGCACCGGCCAAGGTCCCCCCGTCGACGGGACGTAAGACCCCCCGGTCACCAGCACGCACGACCGCCCGTGACCAGGTATCGGCCACGGGCGGCGAGGGTCGTGCTGTGGCAGGTGAAGGATTCGAACCTTCGAAGCTTTCGCGACGGATTTACAGTCCGTTCCCATTGGCCGCTCGGGCAACCTGCCGTGCCGTCGAGCACCCGCGTTTGGCGGGGCGACAGCAAGTCGGAAGAATAGCAAGGCAGCACCGGAGACCCGAAACCGCCAGGAGGCAGTCAGATGGCCGACAGCTCGTTCGACATCGTGAGCAAGATCGACCGCCAGGAGGTCGACAACGCGCTCGGCCAGGCCGCTCGCGAGATCGCCACCAGGTTCGACTTCAAGGGCACGGGCGCGACCATCGAGTGGCAGGGCGAGCATGCGATCGAGATCAGCGCGTCCGCGGACGACCGGGCCAGTGCCGTGCTCGACGTCTTCCAGGGCAAGCTCGTCAAGCGCAGCCAGAGCCTGAAGATCCTCGACGCCTCCGAGCCCCGCCAGTCGGGCCGTGAGTCGAAGATCTCCATCACGCTCAAGGAGGGCATCACCTCCGAGAACGCCAAGAAGATCACCAAGCTGATCCGCGACGAGGGCCCGAAGGGCGTCAAGGCGCAGATCCAGGGCGACGAGCTCCGGGTCTCGAGCAAGAAGCGTGACGACCTCCAGGCCGTGCAGGCGCTCGTGCGCGGCCAGGACTACGACTTCGCGGTGCAGTTCACCAACTATCGTTGACGCCGGCCACCCCCGACGACCCAGGGCGGCCGAAACCCGCCTCCTGACCCACCTCACACGCGAGCGCGGATGCCTCGGAAGCAAGCCGGGACCGGCATTGCGGGTACCGTCGTAGACATGACCACACTCCCCGCCGTCAGCATCGAGTACGTCCCTGACTCCGCGGAGGTCTGGCGCGAGGCTTCCGACGTCGGCATCGAGGAGTCCCGGGCGGCCTGGGCCGAGGCGGCCCGGCCCATCCTGATCGAGGTGGCCAAGAGCTACCACGAGGTCATCACCTACAAGGCCCTCGCGACCGAGGCCCAACGGGTCACCGGAGTCCGCACCTCCCAGCAGATGCACTACTGGATCGGCGACGTACTCCAGCGCGTGTCCCGCGACTCCTTCAGCCGCGGAGAGCCCCTGCTGTCGGCTCTTTGCGTGAATGCCGACGGCAGCGTCGGTGAGAGGTACGCCGCGGCGGTCGCCGACACCACCGCCGACCTGACCGACGACGGCGACGACCACGCCGCGCTGCAGCGGCTCGCGTGCTACCGGCACTTCGAGGCGACCGATCTCCCCGCCGGTGGCGGGTCTCCCGCCCTCACGCCCCAGCTCGCCGCGAGGCGCGCCCGGGCCAAGAAGGTGCGCCTCGCGGATGCGCCGATCGACGTCTGCCCCACCTGCAACACCCAGCTGCCGGCGACGAAGGTGTGCGACAACTACTGCACGTGAGCCGTCGCGCGGCCATGGTGGGCAGCGTCAGGAGGCCGGCTCGAGCGCCGGCTTCAGCGCCGGCACCGTGGTGGCCCCGGAGGACGGCGTGATCCAGACGCGCATGCCCTCTTCGAGCTTCAGTGTCCGCGTGTGGGCCCGCGTGGCCACCACGGTCACCTCCTGACCGTCCTCGGTGCCTACGACGAGGCGCACCTCGAAGCCGATCCGGGTCTGCCGGAGGATGTCGGCGGCCGTACTGCCGGCGAGGTCGGGTGACAGGCCGATCTCGACGTCGTGCGGCCGGAGCCGGAGCCCTCCCAGCTGGGTCACCTCACCGAGGAAGTCCATCACGAACTCGTTGGCCGGCTCGTCGTAGAGCTGGTCGGGGCTGCCGACCTGCTCGATCCGGCCCTCGTTGATGACCACGATCTCGTCGGCGACCTCCATGGCCTCCTCCTGGTCGTGGGTCACGAAGACCGTGGTGACGTGCACCTCGTCGTGCAGGCGGCGCAGCCACTCGCGCAGCTCCTTGCGGACCTTGGCGTCGAGGGCACCGAACGGCTCGTCGAGGAGCAGCACCTTCGGCTGGATGGCGAGCGCCCGGGCCAGCGCCATGCGCTGGCGCTGGCCGCCGGAGAGCTGCGAGGGCAGCCGGTGCGCGAACTGCGACAGGTGCACGAGCTTGAGCAGCTCGTCGACGCGCTCGGCGACCTCCGCCTTGGGCTTGTTGCGGATCTCCAGGCCGAACGCGACGTTCTTCGCTACCGTCATGTGCTTGAAGACGGCGTAGTGCTGGAAGACGAAGCCGACGCCGCGCTTCTGCGGCGCGGTCCGCGTCGCGTCGACGCCCTCGATCTCGATGGTGCCGCTGTCGGCGCGCTCGAGGCCGGCGATGATCCGCAGCAGGGTCGACTTGCCGCCGCCGGACGGGCCGAGCAGTGCGGTGAGCTGCCCGGTGGGCAGCGAGACGGTGACGTCGTCGAGAGCGATGAAGTCGCCGAACCGCTTGTTGATGTGGTTGATCTCGATGCTCATAGGTGACTCCGGTGGTTCTCTTGGGCGCGGACATCGGTCATGAAGAGGACTCCTTGGGTCGCAGCAGCGAGACCACGACGATGCAGAGCACGCTGATCAGCACGAGTATGAAGGACACGGCGTACGCCTCGCCCTGCGCGAAGTTCTGGTACTTCTGCTCCACCACCAGCGGGGCGGTCTGGGTCTGTCCGGTGAGGTTTCCCGAGACGATCTTGAGGGCGCCGAACTCGCCGAGCGAACGTGCGAGCGACAGCACGACGCCGTAGACGACGGCCCACTTGACGGCCGGGAGGGTGATCCGGCGCAGGGTCTGGAACGCGTTCGCGCCGAGACTGCGGGCCGCCTGCTCCTGGTCGTCGCCGATCTCGGTGAGCACGGGGACGACCTCGCGCACCACGAGGGGCAGGGCCACGAAGCAGGTCGCCATGATCATGCCGGGGCTGTTGAAGATCACCACGAGGCCGTGCGCCTCCAGCGTGGGGCCGAACCAGCCGTCACGGCCGTTGTAGACCAGCAACAGAGCCAGGCCGATCACGATCGGTGACACCGCCATCGGCAGGTCGATCAGGGCCGAGAGCACGCGTTTGCCCGGGAACTCGAAGCGGACCAGCAGCAGCGCCATGCCGACACCGAAGACGGTGTTGATGATGACCGCCCAGATCGAGATCTCGACGGTCACGATCAAGGCGTGCACGACGTCGGGGTCGGCGAAGGCCGCCTGGAATGACCCGAAACCGTCGGCGAATGCGCGCTGGACGAGCATCAGCAACGGCCAGCCGACGAGGAAGAAGACGTAGCCGAGCACCACCAGACGCAGCAGCCACTTGACGGGGGTGCTCAGCTCAACCACGACGGGCCACCCTTCGCTGAAGGATGTCGAGCGCCGCGATCACCGCGAGCGCCACGCCTAGCATGATCGTGGCGAGCGAGGCCGCGGCCGTCCGGTCGCCGCCTTCGACGTACGACAGCACGCGGACCGAGACCACCTCGGTGTGGTAGGGAAGCGAGCCGCTGAGGAGCACCAGCGAGCCGTACTCGGAGATCGCCCGCGCGAAGGACAGCGCGGCTCCGGCGGCGATGGCCGGCACCAGCGACGGGAGCACGATCCGGCGCAGGATGGTGAGGCGCCCGGCGCCCAGCGACGCCGCGGCCTCCTCGACGTCGCCCTCGAGCTCGGCGAGCACAGGCTGCACCGTGCGGACGATGAAGGGCAGGGTCACGAAGGCCAGCGCGAGTGTCACCGAGTTGCGGGTGTTGGCGACGTTGACGCCGATCGGGCTCCTCGGCCCGTAGAGGCTCAGCAGCACCAGGCCGGCGACGATCGTCGGCATCGCGAACGGGATGTCGATGACGCCGTCGAGCATGCGCTTGCCCCAGAAGCGGTCGCGCACCAGGACCCAGGCGATGAGGGTCCCCATGACGACGTTCATTCCGGTGACGAGGAGTGACTGTCCCACGGTCAGCTTGATCGCCGCCCAGGACTGCGGGTTCGTGAGCGTGTCGACGTACCCGTGCCACCCCTCGCCACCGGCCGTCACCACGATCGCGGCGAGCGGGATCAGGACGAGCAGGCTGAACCACACCATGGCGATGCCGAGCCCGAGGCTCGAGCCACGGTTCAGGGTCATACGGACACCCGGACGGCCGCGCCCGACCTTCCGGGTGTCCTGATCGAGGACGGCGGCTGTCATCCGCCGATGTTGAGACCGGAGATGATCTTGGTGATGATCCCGGTCGTGGCATCGAAGAACTCGGGGTTGGCCTTGTCCCAGCCGCCGAAGGTCTTGTCGATCGTGAACTGCTTCGAGACCTTCGGGTATGGGTTGCTCGGGTCGTTGGCGCCGGGTACGTCCACGTTGATCCCCTTGATGACGGGGCGGAAGCCGGCCTTCGCGTAGTCGGTCTGACCCGCCTTGCTGAGCTGGAAGTTCAGGAAGTCCTGAGCAGCGGGCTTGGCGTCCTTGGTGAGCGCCGCCGGGTTCTGGATCAGCAGCGTGTCCTTCGGGACGACGTAGTCGACGTCGTCACCGGCGGCGCGGGCCGCGATCGAGTCGTTCTCGTAGGCCAGCAGGACGTCGCCGTTGCCGGCCACGAAGGAGGCCAGGGCGTCGCTGCCGCTGTCCGGAAGGGCCACCGCGTTGTGCAGCAGCTTGGTGACGAAGGCCTTGGCCTGGGCGTCGGTCCCACCGTTTCCGGTGATGTGAGCCCACGCGGCGAGGATGTTCCACTTCGCGGAGCCCGACGAGGCCGGGTTGGGAGTGACGATCTTGACGCCCGGCTTGACCAGGTCGTCCCAGCTCTGGATGTGGAGCGGGTTGCCCTTGCGCACCAGGAACACCACCTCCGAGTCGGTGAGGATGCCGTGGGTCGGGGTCTGGTCCCAGCTCGCGTCAACCAGGCCCGCCGTGACGAGCGACTGGACGTCGGGCGCGAGGGACAGGTGCACCTCGTCTGTGGGCAGGCCACCGGCCACGGCACGCGACTGGTCGCCCGAGGCGCCGTACGACGTGGTGAACGTGATGTCCTTGCCTGCCGCGGTCTTCTGGAAGTCGGCGATGACCGGCTCGTTGGCGGTCTTGAGCACCGAGAAGCCCACCACGCTGAGCTTGTTGGCGTCCGAGGACGATCCTGAGGAAGCCGCGCAGCCGGACAGGATGGCCGGGACGGTCGTGGCGGCGACGACGAGCGCCGCGAGCCTGGTCCGCTTGGTCATGAGTGTCTCTACCTTCGATCTCGGGGTGATAAGCAAACGTAACTAACGTTGTTTGCTAGAGATTACCAGCAGGGCTGGCGTCCACCTCAATCCGCGTCTCATCCGTCGTGTCGCGCTCGTCGCCCTCGGCGGCGACGCCGGGTGCCCTCCGCGCGGCATGTCCGTGTCGTGGGGAGCAACACTGTCCAGATCGGCGGGAACGGCTCGGTTGGGCCCGGGCGCCGGACTATCGTGGGGGAGTTGCGCGGAGCACCGGAACGCCTCCGACGACACGCCACGGCGACAGAAGGAAGTGCACGCAGGTGTCCAAGCAGGTCAAGCGGCTCGACCGCGTGATCATCCGGTTCGCAGGCGACTCGGGCGACGGCATGCAGCTGACCGGAGACCGGTTCACCCAGGAGTCCGCGTCGTTCGGCAACGACCTCTCCACCCTGCCCAACTTCCCCGCGGAGATCCGGGCGCCTCAGGGCACCCTGCCCGGGGTCTCGTCGTTCCAGGTCCACTTCGCCGACCACGACATCCTCACTCCGGGCGACGCACCCGACGTGCTGGTCGCGATGAACCCCGCGGCGCTGCGTGCCAACCTCGCCGACCTGCCCAAGGGCGCCACCATCGTGGTCGACACCCACGACTTCAGCGCGCGCAACCTGACCAAGGCCGGCTACACCGCCAACCCGCTCGAGGACGACAGCCTCGGCGAGTACGCCCTCCACCCGGTCGACCTGACCGGCATGACCGTCGAGGCGGTCAAGGAGTTCGGGCTCTCGCGCAAGGACGCCGCCAGGGCCAAGAACATGTTCGCGCTCGGTCTGCTCTCGTGGCTCTACGGCCGACCGACCGAGTCGACCATCGCGTTCCTGCGGAAGCGGTTCGCCAAGGTGCCCGACATCCGCGACGCCAACGTCACGGCGTACCGCGCGGGCTGGAACTTCGGTGAGACCACCGAGACCTTCGCGGTCTCCTACGAGATCAAGCCGGCACCGATGCCGACCGGCACCTACCGCAACATCACCGGGAACCTCGCCCTGGCCTACGGCCTGATCGCCGGCAGCGTGCAGTCGGGTCTGCCGATCTTCCTCGGTTCCTACCCGATCACCCCGGCCTCGGACATCCTGCACGAGCTGAGTAAGCACAAGTCGTTCGGCATCACGACGTTCCAGGCCGAGGACGAGATCGCCGGCATCGGTGCCGCCATCGGCGCATCGTTCTCCGGCAGCCTCGGTGTGACGACCACGTCCGGACCCGGCATCGCGTTGAAGTCGGAGTCCATCGGCCTGGCGGTGATGACCGAGCTGCCACTGCTCGTCGTCGACGTCCAGCGCGGCGGTCCGTCCACCGGACTCCCCACGAAGACCGAGCAGGCCGACCTGCTCCAGGCGATGTTCGGACGCAACGGTGAGGCGCCGGTGCCGATCGTTGCCCCCCGCTCCCCCGGCGACTGCTTCGACACCGTCCTGGAGGCCGTGCGCATCGCGATCACCTACCGCACCCCCGTGATGCTGCTCTCCGACGGCTACGTCGCGAACGGCTCCGCCGGACCACGACCCACGGCTCGGGTGACGAGGCGGAGTTCTGGCCCTACCTCCGCGACGAGGAGACGCTGGCGCGACCGTGGGCCGTCCCGGGTACGCCGGGACTCGAGCACCGCATCGGCGGGCTGGAGAAGGGCGACGGGCACGGCAACATCTCCTACGACCCGGCCAACCACGACTTCATGGTCCGCACCCGGGCCGCGAAGGTGGAGCGGATCGCCGAGTCGCTGCCGCCGCTGGAGGTCGACGACCCCGACGGCGAGGCCAAGGTGCTCGTGCTCGGGTGGGGCTCGACGTACGGTCCGATCGGTGCCGGCGTACGCCTCGTGCGCAAGGCCGGCTACCACGTCGCGCAGGTCCACCTGCGCCACCTCAACCCGTTCCCACGCGACCTCGGCGAGATCCTGGGCCGCTACGACAAGGTGCTGATCCCGGAGATGAACCTCGGCCAGCTGGCGATGCTGATCCGCGCCCGCTACCTGGTCGACGCGGTGGGCTACAACCACGTCCGCGGCATGCCGCTCAAGGCGGCGGAGCTGGCCGAGGCGATCGGCAACCTGGTCGCCGAGGCGGAGGGGATCGACGTCGACCTGGCCCGGCCGGTCGACATGATGGCGGGAGGAGACGAGCGATGACCACGGCCGACCATGTCACCGATCTGGGGCTACCGGAGATGCGCAGCGGCATCGAGCTGGTCCCGACGACCGACCAGCCTCAGACCGGCAAGGACTTCACCAGCGACCAGGAGGTCCGCTGGTGCCCCGGCTGCGGCGACTACGCCGTCCTCAAGGCCGTCCAGGGCTTCCTGCCCGACCTCGGGCTGCGCCGCGAGAACATCGTCTTCGTCTCCGGCATCGGCTGCTCCTCGCGCTTTCCCTACTACCTCGAGACCTACGGCATGCACTCGATCCACGGCCGTGCGCCGTCGATCGCGACCGGCATCGCCACGTCTCGCTCGGATCTGTCGGTGTGGGTGGTCACCGGCGACGGCGACGCGCTGTCCATCGGTGGCAACCACCTGATCCATGCGCTGCGCCGCAACGTGAACATGACGATCCTGCTGTTCAACAACCGGATCTACGGGCTCACCAAGGGGCAGTACTCCCCCACTTCCGAGACCGGCAAGGTGACCAAGTCGACACCGATGGGCTCGCTGGACCATCCGTTCAACCCGGTGTCGCTCGCGCTGGGTGCCGAAGCGACGTTCGTCGCGCGCACCATCGACTCCAACCGCAGGCACCTGACCGCCGTGCTGTCGGCGGCGGCGGCCCACCGCGGCACGTCGTTGGTGGAGATCTACCAGAACTGCCCGATCTTCAACGACGGCGCCTTCGACGCCGTGAAGGACCGCGATCCCTCGGCCGCGTCGGTCAT
>DAINSL010000040.1:17308-23778 GCA_036741335.1 Nocardioides sp.
CGTCTCCCGAGACCCGCGACGAGGCGATCATCCCGCTCAGACAGGGCGAGCCGATCCGCTTCGGTGCCGACGGCGCCCACGGCCTGATCCGCGACAGCACCACGGGTGGCGTCAAGGTGGTCACGGTCGGCGACGAGCCCGACCAGGTGAGCCCCGACGACGTGCTCGTCCACGACGCGCACTGCGCGGATCCCACCACCGCCTTCGCGATCTCGCGGCTCACCGACGCCGGTCGCCTGCACCAGGCACCGATCGGGATCTTCCGTCAGGTCTCCCGACCGACGTACGACGACCAGGCGCGCGACCAGCTCGCACAAGCGGGGGCCGGGATGTCGGGATCGCCCACGGAGCGGCTCGCCGCGCTGATCGGTGGCGGCGACACCTGGACGGTCGCCTGACCCGGCGACGACCCGCGTAGCGGCCTCCCTATCCTGATCGGGTGTCCGAGTCGCGCCGAGGCCTCCTCCTCGGAATCGCGGCCTACACGCTGTGGGGCGCCTTCCCGCTCTACTGGCCTCTGCTCGAGCCGGCCGGGGCCATCGAGATCCTCGCTCACCGGATCGTCTGGTCGTTGGTCACGATGGGTGCCCTCGTGCTCGTCCTCCGACGGACCTCGGTCGTGCGGGGGCTGGCCGCGGACCCGCGGGTCTTCCGGCTGCTCGCGCTGGCCGCGTGCCTGGTCACGGTGAACTGGGCGACGTACATCTGGGGCGTCAACCACGGCCACGTCATCGAGACCTCGCTCGGCTACTTCATCAACCCGCTGGTCACCGTGCTGATGGGGGTGTTCATCCTCGGCGAGCGGTTGCGCCCGTGGCAGTGGGCGGCGATGGGCGTCGCCGGGTTCGCCGTGGTGGTGCTGACCGTCGACTACGGCCGCCTGCCGTGGGTGGCGATCGTCCTGGCGTTCTCGTTCGGCAGCTACGGGCTCTGCAAGAAGCAGGCGAATGCGCCGGCGGTCGAGAGCCTGACCCTGGAGACGATGGTGATCGGGCCGGCCGCCCTGGCGTACGTCGGCTGGCTGGCGTGGCAGGGCGAGTCCAACTTCGGCAGCCACGGGGTCGGCCACGCGCTGCTGTTCATGTCCGCCGGGATCGTGACCGCCGTACCGCTGGTGTGCTTCGGTGGCGCCGCGATCCGGGTGCCGATGGTGACGCTCGGGCTGCTGCAGTACCTCGCGCCGATCCTGCAGTTCGGGTTGGGGGTCTTGTACTTCCACGAGGACATGCCGCCGGGGCGCTGGATCGGGTTCGGGCTGGTCTGGGTGGCGCTGGCGCTCTTCACCGTGGAGTCGCTGCGCCACCGGCGGGGGACCCTGCGGCTCGCCGCCGAGGCCTGCGCCTACTGACAGGGTCCGAGGGGCTCGTATCGGCGGTGCCCCAGCCACCATTTCGCTGCCGGATCCGGTGGCTCACCCACCGCCCGGTCCAGCCCGACCATCCAGCGAGTTGCGGGTCAGGTGGAGCGGGTGGCAACGGTGTCGGCGAAGTTCTCCAGCGCCTCGCGGACCGGGCCGGCGGGCAACGCGGTCAGGAGCGCCTTGGCCTCCTGCGCCCGCGCCACCACGTAGTCGCGAGCCTCGGCCATCGCCGGGTGGGCGCGGAGCAGCGCCAGCGCCTCCGCGTGAGCCTCGTCGTCGGTGAGGTCGGAGTCGAGGAGGGTCAGCAGGCGGGCGTCCTCGGGGCGGGCTGACGCCCGTGCCATCAGCACCGGCAACGTCGGGACCCCCTCGCGCAGATCGGTGCCGGGCGTCTTGCCGGACTCGGTGGAGTCGGAGGCGATGTCGAGGATGTCGTCGGAGAGCTGGAACGCCGCACCGACGATGTCGCCGTACGCCGTCAGCGCCTCCTCGACCTCGCGGTCGGCGCCGCCGAAGCGCGCGCCGTAGCGGGCGGACGTCGCGATCAACGAGCCGGTCTTGCCGGCCACGACGTCGAGGTAGTGGGCCAGCGGGTCGTCACCCGGACCCGGCTTGACGGTCTCCTGGATCTGGCCCTCGACGAGACGGGTGAAGGTCCGCGCCTGGATGCGTACGGCGTCCGCTCCGAGCTCTGCGGTCAGCTCGGACGACTTCGAGAACAGGAAGTCGCCGGTCAGGATCGCGACGTGGTTGTCCCATCGGGCGTTCGCCGATGCGGCACCCCGGCGCAGGTCCGCCTCGTCCATGACGTCGTCGTGGTAGAGCGAGGCGAGGTGCGTCAGCTCGACGACGCAGGCCGCGGTGATCACCTCGTCGGCCTCCGGGTGCGGCCCGGCCTCGGCGGCGAGCAGGACCAGCATCGGGCGGAAACGCTTCCCGCCTGCCTCCATCAAGTGGCTGGCCGCGTTCGTGACGAACGGCGCCCGGCTGCGGACGTGGAGGGCCAGCGCACTCTCGACGCGGATCATCCGGTCGGTGAGCCGTCGCGCCAGCGCCTCGTCGGCGACGGGCATGGCCAGGGAGACGAGCTCCTGGCCGCCGGCGGCGGAAGGGGTCACCTGATGAATTGTCCCGCAACCCGGGCCAGATCGAGAACCGGACCGGGAACGATGCCGAGCACCAGGGTCGCGGCGGCGGAGATCCCGATGGCGGTGGCGGTGAGCACCGAGGGGTGCACGACGTACGCGCTCTGTTCGCCCGGCTCGTGGAAGTACATGACCACGATCACCCGGACGTAGAAGAACGCCGCTGCCGCGCTGGCGAGTACGCCGACGATGACCACCGGCCATGCGCCGGCCGCGAGCGCCACCTCGAAGACCGCCCACTTGCCCACGAAGCCGGAGGTGAGCGGGATCCCGGCCATGCCGAGCAGGAAGAGGGCGAACACGCCGGCCACGACCGGGGAGTGCTTGCCGAGCCCGGTCCAGCGCATGATCGTCGACTGCTCACCGGCGGAGTCGCGCACCAGGCCGACCACCGCGAAGGCGCCCAGCGTGCTCAGGCCGTAGGTCACGAGGTAGAACATCACGGCCTGAAGCGAGGTGATCTGGCCCGGGTTGATCTCGCTGGCGCCCTGCAGGCCGAGCACGCCGGTCAGCAGGAAGCCGGTGTGGGCGATCGAGGAGTAGGCGAGCATCCGCTTCATGTCGGACTGCACGAGCGCGAGCACGGTGCCGACGACCATGGTCAGGATCGCGATCACCCACATCATCGGCTGCCAGGTCCAGCGTGCGCTGCCGAAGGCGACGTAGAACAGGCGGAGCAGGGCACCGAACGCGGCGGCCTTGGTGGCCGCGGCCATGAAGGCGGTCACCGCGGTGGGCGCGCCCTGATAGACGTCGGGCATCCAGGCCTGGAACGGCGCGGCACCGACCTTGAAGAGCAGCCCGACGGCGAGCATGCCCATGCCCAGGACCAACAGGGTCTGGTTGCCGCTGTCGTTGATCACGGCCTCGTTGATGGCGCCGAAGTCCATCGAGCCGGCGTAGCCGTAGATCAGCGCCACGCCGTACAGGAAGAAGCCGGAGGAGAAGGCGCCCAGCAGGAAGTACTTCATCGCGGCTTCCTGGCTGAGCAGGCGCCGGCGACGGGCCAGGCCACACAGCAGGTAGAGCGGGAGCGAGAGCACCTCGAGCGCGACGAACATGGTCAGCAGGTCACCGGACGCGACGAAGAGCATCATCCCGCCGATGGCGAACAGCAGCAGCGGGTAGACCTCGGTGTGGTCCAGCCCCGCGGACTGCCGCTCCGACTCGGTGCCCGGCAGCGCGGCCGCCTGGCCGGCGAACGCCGAGACGCCGCCCTCGACGCGCCGCTCGCCGAACAGCAGCACACCGCCGAGGCCGAACACGAGCACCAGGCCCCAGAGGAACATGGTCGGGCCGTCGATGGCGATGGTGCCCTCGGAGCCGAACAGGCCCCGGGCCGCACCGTCGCCGAGCTTGGGCAGGTTGCCGGCGCCGATGACCACGCGGACCAGCGCCACGACCAGGCTGATCATCGCCAGGCCGAACTGCGCGCCGTAGCGGCGCTCGCGCGGCAGGAACGCCTCGATGAGTACGCCGACGCACGCCGCGCCGAAGACCACCAGGATCGGCAGGAGTGCGTCGTAGGCCAGGTGCGGCTTGACGAACGTGTCGGTGGCGGCGAGGGCGATCACTGCTGTCCTCCAGCGTTCTGCGCGACCGGCACCGTGGGAGCGGGGTCCGTGACCCCGACCTGCTGGAGTGTGTCCTTGACGTAGGGGTTGATCACGTTCAGCAGCGGCATCGGGTAGAGCCCGAACACCACCAGCGCCAGGAACAGCGGCGCGAGGGTGCCGACCTCGCGCCGGTCGAGGTCTCGCGTCTCCTCGGGCTGCCCGCTTTGGACCTCCTCGCCGGTCATGGTGCGCTGGTACATCCAGAGCACGTAGAACGCGGCGAGCACGATCGCGGACACCGCGATGGCGCCGGTCCACCAGTGGTGCTGGAAGGCGGCGATGATCACGAGCATCTCCGAGACGAACGGCGAGAGCCCGGGCAGACCCAGCGCGGCCAGACCGAAGACCAGGAACAGCCCGGCCATCACCGGGGCGGCCTTCTCGACCCCGCCCATGGCCCGGATCGACGCCGTGCCGCGGCGGCGGATGATGTAGCCGGCCACCAGGAAGAGCGCGGCCGTCGCGATGCCGTGGTTGACCATGTAGAGGATCGCGCCGGCGCCGCCCTGGCTGGTGAACACGAAGATGCCCAGCACGATGAAGCCGAAGTGCGACAGCGAGGTCAGGCCGATCAGGCGCAGCATGTCGTCCTGGCCGATCGCCACCAGAGCGCCGTACACGATGGAGATCAGGGCCAGCGTGACCACCACCGGGGTCGCCCAGCGCGAGGCGTCGGGCAGGATGCCGAGGCAGTAGCGCAGCATCCCGAACGTGCCGATCTTGTCGAGCACGCAGACCAGCAGCACGCTCGTGCCGGTCGTCGCCTGCTCGGTCGTGTCGGCCAGCCAGGTGTGCACGGGGAACATCGGTGCCTTGACCGCGAACGCGATGAAGAAGCCCACGAACAGCCACTTCTGGGTGGCGGGGTCGATGGTCAGGCCGGAGAGGTCGGACAGGAGGTACGACGGAGTGCCGTGGTCGGCCGACACGACGTACAGGCCGATCACCGACGCCAGCATCACCAGGCCGCCCGCGAGCTGGTAGATCAGGAACTTCACCGCGGCGCGACGTCGCCCTTCGCGGCCGAAGCCGCCGATCAGGAAGTACGCCGGGATCAGCGTGGCCTCGAACACGACGTAGAAGAAGAAGACGTCCGTGGCCGCGAAGACCGCCACCGCGGTTGACTCGAGCGCGAGCACCCAGGCGAAGAAGGCCTTCGTATGGCCCGCGTCGGCGTCGTACCAGCTCGCGCCGATCACGATCGGCACGAGGACGACGGTGAGCAGCACCATCAGCAGGCCCAAGCCGTCGACACCGACGGCGTAGTGGGCGCCGAACGCCTTGATCCAGGTCTGCTCCTCGGTGAACTGGAAGCCGCCGTCGAGGTGGTAGCCGAACGCCATGACCACGGCGACGACGAGTGTCACCAGCGAGACGCCAAGAGCGATCTGCTTGGGCAGGGCGCGGGCATGGCCGTGCGGGAGCGCGGCCGTGCCGATCGCGCCCAGGAGCGGCAGCGCGATCAGGATCGTGAGGAACGGGAAGTCGCTCATGCTGCGTTCACCGCCAGGAGGGCCACCACGACCAGCAGGGCCCCGAGGAGCAGGGACAGGGCGTAGGAGCGGACGAAGCCGTTCTGGGCACGCCGCAGGACGCTGCCGACGCCACCGATCGCGAGGGCACCGCCCTCGACCACCCCGTCGACACCGTGGCGGTCCAGCATCGTCAGGCCGCCGACCAGGCGTCCACCGGGACGGATCACCAGCTCGTCGTTGACCTCGTTGCCGTAGAGCTCGGCACGGGCGGCGCGGGTCGCGAACGAGACCTGCTGTGGCGCCTCGCGCGGCACGTCCTGGCGGCCGACGAGATACCAGGCGGTGGCCACGCCGACGGCCACGATCACGACCACGATCAGGGAGATCACGATCCCGGGCAGTGGTGGGCTCTCCTCCGGTGCGCTCCCGACGATCGGCGAGAGAAAGTCGACGATCCAGCTCCCGGCCAGCATCAGGCCACCGAGCACCGACAGGGCCGCGAGCACCATCAGCGGAACGGTCATCACCAATGGCGACTCGTGCGGGTGGACATCCTGGCCCCAGCGCTTCTGGGTGAAGAACGTCATCAGCATCAGCCGGGTCATGTAGAAGCCGGTGATGCCGGCCCCGATCATGGCCAGCACGCCGACGAGCCAGTTCTGGGTGAGGGCAGCCTCGATGATCTTGTCCTTGGACCAGAAGCCGGAGAAGCCCGGGAAGCCGATGATCGCGAGGTAGCCCATGGCGAACGTCAGGAATGTCACCGGCATCGCCCTGCTCAGCGCGCCGTAGTGCCGCATGTTCACGTCGTCGTCCGTGCCGTGCATGACCGAGCCGGCGCCGAGGAACATGTTGGCCTTGAAGAAGCCGTGCG
>DAINSL010000041.1:0-8217 GCA_036741335.1 Nocardioides sp.
CGGAGCCGAGCGAGGCACGAGCGAGCGACCGAGCGAACCTTCAGGCGCTGTGAGTGAGGCGCCTTTGATGCGCGTGGTCAAGGGCGACCCGTCGCCCGAGGAGCTCGCCGCGCTGGTCGCCGTGCTCGCCTCTCTCGGCGGTCCCGCGGGCACCGAGCCGCGTCATACGGCGGCGTGGAACGCGCCGCGACGGCTCGTGCGCGCCACGCACCGGCACGGAGCCGGCGGCTGGCGTGCCTCCGGCCCCCCCCACTGAAGCTCAAAGGACGGATCTTGTGAAGATGCTGGTGATAGTCGTCGTGCTCATCGCACTGGCGTTCGGCGGTGCCGGGCTGGCCTTCCGGTTCGTACACGACCGCGCCGACCAGCTCATCCACCAAGCCGTCGACACGAAGCTCCCGGACCGGGTCAAGGAGCAGCCGTGGTCCCCCGTGCTCCACGGCCGGGCGCAGCGGCGCGACACCATCCGCTTCGACTCCGGGACCGTCGTCACGGTGCGCTGTCACATCGCCCTCGGCACCTACGCCCTCTCGATCATCCACGGCTTCTCGTTCCAGCCGTCGACGACGAAGATCCCGGGCGGATGCCCCGGGGCGTTGGTGCGCCGCGCGTTCGGGAACGCCACGAAGGTGAGCGAGTCGCAGGACAGCCCGCACCCGCTCCTCACGTTCGAGAACGCGTCGGGCAACACCGTGCTCACGCTGCGGGGCGCCGGGAGCTGAGGCAGCTCACGAGGCGACGTCGGCCCGACGCCGCCGGCGTGCGGCCGCCACCACCGACCACGCGGCCCCGGCGGCGAGCGCAAGCGCCCACGCGCCGAGCTCGAGCGGCCAGCCGGGCGGGTGGAAGTCGACGTGCACGACGTCGCCGGTGCTCTCGGGCGGGATGTGCACGGTGACGAGGTAGCCGTCGACCGGGTCGGCGAGGCTGCCGACATCGGTGTGGTAGCCGGGCCAGTCGAGGAGGCTGAGCACCACCGTCCCGCCCGGGGCCGGGACCCCGGTGACCTTGAACGACGTACCGGAGTCGGCGATCCCGACGTCGGAGACCTGGGTGCCGGGCGACGACCACGCGACCGCCCCCGCGCCGGGTAACGGCCGCCGGCGCACCCACAGCACGGTGTTCGTGGTCCGGCTCGCAACCCGCCAACCGGTCGGCGGGTGGTCGAGCCGGGTCTGCGGGAAGTCACGGCTGATCAGCATCAGGGTGCTCACACCCAGCAGGTCGACGCGGCGGAGGCCGGTGGTCGGCTCGACGCTGAACAGCGTCGACAGGGCCTCGGCGCACGTGTCGCCCTGGAAGTAGGCGCAGTAGCGGTTCTTGTAGGCGAGGAAGTTGATGGTCGTGTAGGTGCCCTGCACCGGGTGCGGGTTGAGGTACCACGCCGACCCGAGCAGCAGGTCGTCACCCGGAAGGTCGGTCTGGAGCAGGTTGTCGGACGCACCGACCTGCATCACGTCTCCGACCGCACCCGAGAGCGGGGTCCGGTACGCCGCCAGGTCGGTCGGCGAGTAGCGGTTCGGCGACGGGAGGGTGGGGTAGGCGACGTGCTGCACGGCCAGGACGGCCAGGGTGAGGAGTCCTGCTGCCAGGGCAGCACGGACGGGACGCCCGGCCCGCACCAGCCACCACAGGACCACCAGCCCGGTGCCGACCACGGCGACGGAGACCAGGTGGGCGCCCCACATGGAGTCGGCGCGGACGACCGACAGGATCCCGGCGAGCGCCACCCAGCCGAGCGAGAGCGCGAGTCGCCGAGGGGACGGCCGCTGGAGGCCGAACCGGGTCCAGGTCACCGCGAGCACCACCACCAGCGCTTCGACCAGGAACGGCTGGAGCCGCAGCGGCCACCGGAGCGGGCCGAGCTGACCGAGGCCGTCCACCACGACCAGCGTGACCAGGAACATGAACCAGAGACCGCCCAGCGGACGCCAGCCCGCGCGGAGCCGGCGCCAGTCGATCCAGGCCACGGCCGGCAGGAACCACACCAGGTAGGCGTAGGGCTCGAGGTGCTCCGACGTGCCGGGGACGGCCGATGTGGGCAGCACCGAGGCGAACAGGGCCAGCGGGTCGGTGCTGAACTTGCCGCCGAAGTACACACCCTCCGAGCGCGCAGTCACCGCCGCCGTCAGCACCCCGGGCAGGTAGACCGTGACCGCGACCAGGCCGAGCAGGGCGCCGATGCCGAGAGTCCGCAGGAGGGCCGCTCGGTCGCGGGCGATCCGGGCGTCGACCAGGCACGCAACCAGCACGACGATGAGCATGATGGTGCCGTAGACGTAGCCGACCGTGACGAGGAGATAGCCGAGCACCAGCGCGACCAGCGGGTTCGCGCCGCGCAGGGACGTACGTCGTACCGCCCACCAGACCCACGGGACCAGCGCCCAGATGAGCTGACCCGCCCACCACGACGGCAGGTCGAGGTACTGCGTCATCCCGCCCATCGGCGCCGCGACGGCCGCGACGTACGACGCCGGGAGGGCCGCGCCGTACGACCGGGCCAGCCGGAAGACGCCCAGCGCACCGCCCACAGCGACGGTGAGCTTCACCAGCGTCGTGAGCACCAGCGTCTGCTGCACGACGGTCGTGAGCAGCCCGAGGCCGATGATCAGCGGGTTCCACAGCGCCCACTGCCCCTCGGCGGCCAGGTTGCCGGCCTCCCAGGCGTGTGGGTCGAGCGTCCCCCAGTGGCCGTGCCGGACCAGGTCGCCGAGGTGGTACCACCAGCCGTAGTAGGCCGCGGGCGTGTCGCCGTTCGAGTAGTAGCGACCGTTCTGGAGCAGGAGGGCGGCCAGGCCGACCAGGACGGTCGCGGCGGCCGCCGCCATCCACAGCGCTTCCGCGCGCGACTCGCGCGGAGCCGTGGGTCGTCGCACGCTGCCCATGTCTAGCACGGAGATCTGTGCCTGCCCGTCAGACGGGCTTGACCGCGGCCAGGAAGACCGACGAGCCGAACGGAAGGTCGCGGTGGGCCAGCATCCTGGCGTCCCAGCGGCACAGCCGGAGCAGCAACCGCTCGACCAGGGGGCCGATCTCCGGCACGTCCACCACGTCGGCCGGTCCGGCACCGCGGCCGCGGGAGAGCCGGTGCCGGAACGCGCGCACCAGGCGCTCCACGGCGAAGAGCGGGAACACGGCGGCGAAGCCGTAGGTGGCCCGTCGCACCTCGAACCCGGCCGACTCCAGCGCCGCGACGGCCCGGGAGCGGGTGTAGCGCCGGTGATGGCCGTTGGCGACGTCGTGGTCGGTCCAGGCCCACTGGTACGCCGGCACCGACGCGAGCAGCCGACCACCCGGCGCCAGCACCCGGTAGAGCTCGCGCAGCGCGTCGTCCTCCGGGTCGCAGTGCTCGATCACGTCGAAGGCGCCCACGACGTCGAAGCTGGCGTCCTCGAAAGGCAGCGCCAGCACGGAGCCGCAGACACCGGCGGGGGGCTGCAGGCCGCGGGGGTCGACGTCGAGCGAGATCTTGTGCGCCGCGGTCAACCACCCGACGCTCGGGCCGTCCGCGCTCCCCACATCGAGCAGCCGGGACGGCGACCCGACGTACGGGTCGAGCACCTGCTTCAGCAGGTCGGACCTCGCGCGGTACCACCAGTAGTCGGGCTGCCGGATCGACGGTGAGCCCCCGTGCGGGGTCGACGGGGTGGGGGGGGACACGCGGCGAAGGTTACCGACCTCGGCCCTGCCTCAGCCCGGTCGGGTTGCCCCACCCCGCCGTGGATGGGCCGCTCTGGGAAACTCAGACGGTGACCCGACTGGTGCTCGCCTCCGCCTCACCGGCCCGGCTGGCGACCCTGCGGGCGGGCGGGGTCGAGCCGACCGTCGTCGTCTCGGGGGTCAGCGAGTCGGCCGTCTCCGGGCTCGGGCCCGCGGCGCTCGCGCTGCGGCTGGCCGAGCTGAAGTGCGCCGCCGTCGCCGAGACCCTGACCGATGGCTCGGTCGTGCTCGGCTGCGACTCGGTGCTGGAGCTCGACGGCGAGGCTCTCGGCAAGCCCGACGACGAGGCGGACGCCATACGTCGTTGGCGGGCCATGCGCGGGCGCTCCGGGGTGCTCCACACCGGCCACGCGCTCCGCGACACCGCGACGGGACGAGACGCCTCCGCCACCGGCTCGACCGTGGTGCACTTCGCCGACGTGAGTGACGACGAGATCGCCGCCTACGTCGCGACCGGCGAGCCGCTGGAGGTGGCCGGTGCGTTCACCATCGACGGACTCGGCGGCGCGTTCGTCACCGGGATCGAGGGCGACCACCACAACGTGGTCGGCCTCAGCCTGCCGCTCCTGCGCGACCTGCTGGCCGAGCTCGGGCATCCCTGGACCGACCTCTGGGCCTGACCGATCTCTGGGCCTGCGCGTCGCTGTGCGGTCAGCTCCCGGGGCGCTGCGCCGGATCGGGGTCGACGTCTCGATGCGCCGCAAGGCCCTGGGGCAGGTGCATGAACTCGCCGACCGTCACCGGAGTGCGGAAGACGTACCTGCGGAACAGGTAGAACCGCGCGGCCTGTCCGATCAGCTGGCCCACGACGCTGCCGGCGATGTTGTCGGACAGCGGGTCGGTCAGGTGCAGCACGTGCCGGCTCAGCCACAGGCAGGCGATCGCCAGCGGCATGGTGACCATGTTGATCGCGAAGAACGCCGTACGGCCGCCGTCGGCGTGCACCGGCGGGCGATGGCGGAAGGCCCAGTGCCGGCTCAGCCGGTAGCTGACGAGCATGCCGACCACGGTGCCGAGCACGAACGCGGCGATCGGCTGGGTGGCCAGCCACGGGTCGCTGGTGAGGTAGAGACCGTGGGCCAGGAAGTTGAAGACGAGGAACGACACGAGCGTCGAGAGCCCGCCGGTGACCATGAAGCGCCCGATCTCGACGAAGAGGTGAGGCAGGCGCGGCACGAGGGCAGTCTAGGCAATCACGCCCCGGTTCTCTGCCTCACCGGGCTAGCTCGTCGTGCCAGCTGATGCCGCCGTCGGTCGAGGACACCACGCCCTCTTCGTCGGGGGTCTGCGCGTAGATCGTGACCGACGCAGGCGTGACGGCCACGTCGAGGATGCTCAGCCCGAACGCGTGGGGTTCCTGCTGGGCAAACGGCCCCGTGAACGGGACCGGTTTCAGATGAGCCCAGTCGGCGCCGGCATACAGGCCCAGCGGGTGTGCCGGTGGATGGTTCTTCCGCCAGTCGCTCCACCCGTCGATGTTGAGGACGAGGCGACCGTCCGGCAGGACCGCCACCGGGTTGCCGTACCCCTTCGGGTCGTCGGGGTCGTCGGGGCCGTCGTACGGCGTCCAGGTGCGGCCGTCGGTGCTCTTCAGGACCGTGTCCCATGGGAAGAGGGTCGCGCCGTCTCCGCCGAGCTGCAGTGCATGCACCGAGTCGTCGACGGTGGGGATCATCCCCACCATCAGGTGTCGGTCTCCTGGGGGCAGCGGCATCCTGTGCCACGTGCGGCCGCGGTCGTCGGACCAGAAGTAGCTGAAGTCGCTCGTGAGCACCCGCAGCTGCCCGCTCGGCCCGGTCTCCACCTCGACGGTGTCTCGCGGCGTTGACAACGGGTGGGCAGCACCGGTGTCCGGGTCGAGCGCTAGCCAGTGACGGAACACCTTGCCGCCGATCGCCACCTCTCCGGGCGCCAGCAGGCCCGTTGGGCCGCTCACGGCGATGACCTGCACATGGCCGTGCAGGTCGACCAGCCGCGGGTGGCCGGCGTTGACCGTCACCACGAAGTGGTCAGGACCCGCGGGCTGGAAGGCATAGCCGAAGTAGTCGCGGCTGACCGGCAGGTCGACGACCGTGCGGTGCCGGAAGCCGTCGGTGGTTACGACCGCCGCACTGGTCCTGTGGTAGCAGCGGGTGTCGCGACAGACGTACCACGTCGCCGCCCGGCGCTCGGGGTGCCCGGGGATCGCGGAGAACGCTCCCAGCCGGGCCTTCGGGTCGCCCGCGATCGTCGTGGCCGCGGGGGTGTCGTGCGTCTGTGTTGTCGTGCTGTGCGAGGGGGACGGCTGGGTGCTCGCGGTGGTGGGTGATGACGGCGGAGGATCGGCGGCCCCGCTGGACGTCGTACCGCATCCGGTCAAGGCGAGGCACAGCACCGCCGCACCGGCTCCGAGGACCGTCGTACGCCGTCGCGTCGCCACGGTGGTGTGACTCGCGGTGCGCCCCGAAAGTTGCGGCTCCCGCCAGGGGTCGTACGAGGTCAGGTGGCGGCGTCGCGGGCCGCCTCCTCGGCGGCCACCGTCGTGACGGGGTGGTCGTGCTGGAGCGTCTCGGGTGCGGCCAGGACGGCGAACACCGGCAGCACGCACACTCCGGCGCACACCGCGAAGGCGGGCGAGTATCCGGCAGCGTCGGCCACCCAGCCGGTCACGACGGGGCCGAGCACGAGGCCGAGGTCACCGGCCATCTGGAAGACCGCGACCACGGTGCCGCCCTTGCCGGCCACCACGTCGCCCATGACCGCGCCTGGCGCCACCGAGTCGGACGCCGCGGCGATGCCGATCAGCACAGTCGCGGTCAGCAGCCCGGCGATCGCCGGCAGCGTCGGGAGCAGCACGAAGGCCAGCGCTCCGACGAGCAGCCCCACCACGATCACCGGCCGGCGACCGACCGTGTCCGCGATCTTGCCGGCCGGGAGCAGGAGGGCACCGCTGACCACGCTCACGATCAGGAACGCCGCGTAGACCCAGCCGGCCGACAGGTGAAGAGCGTCGCGCACGTACAGGGGCACCATCGAGGACCGGGCGCC
This sequence comes from Nocardioides sp., assembly GCA_036741335.1. GTDB lineage: Bacteria > Actinomycetota > Actinomycetes > Propionibacteriales > Nocardioidaceae > Nocardioides. The sequence continues at coordinate 6,748 of DAINSL010000041.1, forward strand.
GACCAGCGCGAAGTCGCCGGCGAAGGCCGCCGCGAGGGCGGCGAGGTAGGCCCGGTTGCGCAGCGCGACGGACAGCGCCAACGGCTCGGACCTGACCGACTGGCGGGCGGCCAGCTCGCTGTGCCGCAGCGCACCGAGCCCGAGCACGCCGGCGACGACGAGGGTGCCGGCGTACAGGAAGAACGGCAGCCGGAGGGAGAAGGTCGCCACCGTGCCGACCGCCGGTCCGCAGACCAGACCGATCAGGAAGGCCCCCGCCCACACCCCTTGGGCTCGGCCGCGCAGATGGCTCGGCGTGACCCTCACCAGAAGGCTGGCTGCGCTGACGCTGAACATGATCGAGCCGATGCCGCCGACGCCGCGGAGCACCAGCAGCTGCCAGTAGGACTGGGAAAGCCCGGCCAGGGCGCTGCTCACGGCGACGACGCCGATACCCGTGGCGAGCAACACGCGCTCGCCGAAGGCGTTGACGAGCCGACCCACGAACGGCGCCATCAGTAGACGCATTAGCGCGAACGCGCTGACCACCGCCCCAGCGGCTGCCTTGCCCACCCCGAACTGGGTGGCGAACAAGGGAAGCGCCGGCGCGACCAGGCCGAAGCCCAGCGCCACCATGAAGGCGACTCCCGTCAGTGCGCGTACCTCCGGCGGGAGGTCGCGGAAAAGTCGCACCGCTCGAGGCTATTCGACGGGGAGGCCGAGGCCGCGGGCGATCAGCATCCGCTGGACCTCGGAGGTGCCCTCGCCGATCTCGAGCACCTTGGCGTCGCGGTAGAAGCGGGTGACGGGGTACTCCTCCATGAAGCCGTAGCCGCCGAAGACCTGGGTGGCGATCCGGGTGGCGGTGACGGCCGACTCGGTCGCGTAGAGCTTGGCGACGGCCGCTGCCTGCCTGAACTCGCCGCCCTTCGGGCCCGTGCCGCGCAGCAAGGCATCCTTCATCGCGGCGGCCCGGTAGGTCAGCAGCCGGCTGGCCCGCAGCATGACCTCCAGGTCGGCGATCTGGAACGCGAGGCCCTGCTTGCGGCCGATCGGGCCGCCGAACGTCTGCCGCTCGCCGGCGTACTTCGCACTGGCGTCGACGCAGGCCTGGATGCAGCCGACCGCCAGCGCCGCGATCGCCACCCGGCCGTCGTCGAGGGTGGCCAGGAACTGCGAGAGCCCGCGGCCGCGCTCACCGAGGAGGTTGCCCTCAGGGACGCGGGCGTCCTCGAACGTCAGCGCGTGCGTGTCGGAGGCGTGCCAGCCGAGCTTGTCGTACGGCGGCTCGGCGGTGAAGCCGTCGGTGTCGATGGGCACGATGATCGTGGAGATCTCCGGCCGATCCTGCCCGCTGGTCGAGCCCGTCGAGACCCCGGTCTTCGCGGTGACCGTGACGCAGGAGGTGATGGAGGAGCCGGAGTTGGTGATGAACTGTTTGGCGCCGTTGACGACCCACTCGCCCCCCACGAGCTCGGCGCGGGTGCGGGT
>DAINSL010000041.1:8227-20634 GCA_036741335.1 Nocardioides sp.
GTCCGAGCCCGAACCGGGCTCGGTCAGGCCGAAACCGGCGAGCGTGTTTCCGGCGACGAGGTCGGGCAGCCAGGTGTCCTTCTGCTCCTTGGTGCCGAAGGTCTGGATCGGGTTGATGCCCAGCCCGACCGCGGCCTCGAGGGTGATCCCCATCGACTGGTCGACGCGGCCGATCTCCTCGATCGCCACGCACAGGCTGCTGAAATCGCCGTGCTCGCCCGCGCCGCCGTACTCCTCCGGCGCGGTGAGCCCCATCAGCCCGAGCTTGCCCATCTGCTGCACCACGTCCGTCGGGAAGTGGTGGTCGCGGTCCCACCGCGCGGCGTGAGGAGCGATCTCGGCCTCCGCGAACTCGCGGACGCTCTGACGGAACTCCTCGTGCTCACGCGACAGCTCAAAACTCATGCCGTCATGCTAGCGGCGATGGTTAACGATCGCTAACCCCTGGACGGTGGTCAGACGGCATGACGCAGGACGTGCACTGCGTAGTCGCTGGCGTCGGTGAACGGCCGCACGTCGTACGACGAGAACCGCGACTCGACCGCGAGCCCGACGGCCGCGCAGTCCGCCACGAACTCCGCGACCGGGTAGCTGCGCGAAGTCTTCGCGGGTGCGCCACTCAGCGCGAAGCCGACCATCAACCGTCCCTCCGGCGCGAGCAGGGCAGCCATGGCGCCGAGGGCATCCCGCTCGGTGTCGGGCGCGAGCAGGATCATCACGTTGCCCACGCAGACGATGAGGTCGTACGACGTCGGGAAGCCGGCCGACGCGAGGACCGCCGCAGTGAGCTCGTCGAGGCGTGACGTGACGACCGGGAGCTCGGGAAACGTGTCGCGCGACTGGTCGATGATCTCGGGGTCGAAGTCGACACCGACGACGTGATGGCCCCGATGAGTCAGTGCGGCCCCGACGCGACCCATCCCCGAACCCGCATCCAGGATCCACGCTTCCCGAGGTGCGAGCCCATCGGCCAGCCGCGCCTCGCCCTCGACGTCGACACCCTCGGCCAGCAGCCGGGCGAAATGTGCTCCGTACCCACCCTGCCCGGCGGCGCGTTCCTGCGCCCGAGCCTGCTCCCACCTGGTCTCCGCCACGGCGTCACCCTAGGGGTTTGGCCCTGGGGTCGTCAGCGTCAGCAGGGACGCGGTCACGAGTCGGAGCAGCCACTCCTCGAGGGCCGCGGGCGCCCAGCCGCGCTCGACCAGCAGCCGCTGCTGGAGCAGGGGGTTCATCAGGATCCAGCACATGTCGACCGCCTCGGGCACCGTGAGCCCGGCCCGGAGGCCGCCGACCGAGTCGAGGTGACGCAGGAACATCGAGACGCCCGTGCGGCGCTCGACGTCGATCCGCTCCTGGAGCGCGGCGGCCTCGGCGTCGACGTCCACGGCCCGGGCCAGCACCGCCGCCAGCGCAGCCACCCGGGCGCCGACCTCCATGATCTGGCCGACCCAGTGCCGGACCAGCACCTCGGGATCGGTGACCTGCTGCATGGCCACGATGTGCGGCCGGTCGAGCATCGCCACGGGCTCGTCGTCGCCGACCACCGCCCAGTCCCATACGGTCTTGAGCAGCTCGGCCTTGGAGCCGACGGAGAGGAAGACGGTGCGCCGGCTGACCCCGGCCCGCTCGGCGACCGCGTCGATCGTCGTACCGGCGTAGCCCCTGGCCTCGAAGAGCTCGCGGGCCGCCGCCACGACGCGCCGCCGCGTCTGGCGGGCCGCCTCCTCGCGCGCCGGGGAGTGGTAGGTACGTGGCCGGCTCAACGCGCCTCCTGAATTTCTGTTGACCTGGACCGGTGATTGGCTGCATCCTCAGTGTAGTCAATCAGTACGAGGTTTTGAACGACGGGGGGAAGCAGCATGGAGATCGCGATCATCGGAGCCGGTCCGGCCGGACTGTTCCTGGGCAGCGCCCTGGCCCGGAGAGGGCATGGGGTGACCGCGGTCGACCGCGACCCCGGCCCGCCCGACGACACCACCTGGGCGCGCCGCGGTGTGATGCAGTTCCACCACGCGCACGCGTTCCGGCAGACCGTCGCCGATGCGCTCGAGCGCGAGTTGCCGGCCGCGCTCGAGCTGTGGATGGCGGCGGGCGCGGAGCCGATCGAGTTCTCGCCGATGGAGGGAGTGATCACCCGGCTCGGGGTACGCTCGCGCCGCGAGACCTTCGAGCGCTGCCTGCGCGCCGCCGCGCTCGAGACGCCGGGGTTCACCCTGCTCCGCGGCCACGTGGAGTCCGTCGTCGTCGAGGGCGGCCGCGCCGCCGGGCTGGTCGTGGACGGCCAGCGGGTCTCCGCCGACCTCGTCATCGACGCGTCAGGGCGCAACGGTCGCGCCACCCGTGAGCTCGGTGAGCGCGCGGGCATCGGTGGCCCATGCGGCCAGGCGTACGTCGACCGCGTCTACCGGCTGCGGCCGGGCGCGGAGCCCGGTCCGATGACCAACCCGATCGCATGGCAGGCCGACATGGACGGCTACCTCTCGCTGGTGTTCCGCCACGAGCAGGGGCTCTTCTCGGTGCTGATCGTGCGGCGGGCCGACGACATCGAGCTGCGCGGGCTGCGGCACCAGGAGGCCTTCGATGCCGCCGCCCGGGCGGTCCCCGGGCTCGACGTCTGGACCGACCCCGAGCGCGCGGAGCCGGTGACCGAGGTGCTGGCCGGCGGCGCGCTGCTCAACGTGTTCGGCAGCCAGGTCGGCGACGACGGCTCCCTCGTGCTGCCAGGGCTGTTCTTCGTCGGCGACAGCGTCGCCACGACCACGCCGGTGTTCGGCCGCGGCATCACCACCACGTTGTGGCAGTGCGAGGAGCTGCTCCGGCTGCTCGACCACGACGCGGGCGACCTCGGCGCCGCCGGGCTGGCCTTCGACGCCTGGAGCCAGGACGCGATGCGGCCGTGGGTCGAGGACCACATCCAACTGGACAGCGCCCGCGTGGAGCGCTGGAACGGCCACGACGTCGACCTCGACGCGCCGCTGCCCTCCGACCTGATCCTGGCCGCGGCCGCGGTCCGGCCCGAGATCATGGCGTCCGCGGGTGGCTATCTCTCGATGGAGGCGCTGCCCGCGTCGCTGCGGGCGGCCGAGCCGATCGCCCGCGAGGTGTACGCCGCCGGCTGGCGTCCGTCGTACGCCCCCGGGCCGACGCGCGACGAGCTCGCGGAGATCATCGGGCATGCGGTGGGACACGAGGTGGAGGAGCCTCAGCCGGCCTGAGCCAGCGCGTCCTTCAGCGCGGCTAGCACGAGCAGCGCCGCGTCGGGGCGGGCGTTGTGGCCCATCAGCCCGATCCGCCACACCGTGCCCGCGAAGGCGCCGGCCCCGGAGCCGATCTCGAGGTCGTGCACCTCGAGGAGGTAACGGCGTACGGCGGCCGAGTCGGCGCCGTCGGGCACCTTGACGGTGGTCAGCTCGGGGAGGCGCGAGCCCTCGGCGGCGAACAGCTCGAGACCCATCTCCTGCAGTCCGTCCTGGAGGCGGCGGCCGGCGTCCTCGTGCCGCGCCCAGACCGCAGGCAGGCCCTCCTCGAGGATCCGGACCAGAGCGGCGTGCAGGCTGACCACCATCGCGACCGGGGCGGTGTGGTGGTAGGTCCTCGCGCCGCCCTTTCCGCCCGCCACGACGCCGGCCTCGCCGACGTAGCCGCCGAGCAGGTTTAGGTCGAGGTACCAGCTGCGCGGCTTCTCGACCCGGCGCGCGAACGCGCGGTCGTTGATCGTGAACGGCGCCAGGCCGGGCGCCACGCCGAGGCACTTCTGGGTGCCGGCGTAGCCGACGTCGATGCCCCAGTCGTCGGTGGCGAGCTCGATGCCGGCGATGCTGGTGACCGCGTCGACCAGGAGAAGCGCGTCCACTCCACTCGACCGGAGGCCGGCGCCAAGGGCGGCCACGTCGGAGCGGACGCCGGTGCTGGTCTCGGCGTGGACGGCGGCGATGATCGCCGGGCTCGGGTGCGCCGACAGCACCCGGTCGACGTCGACCGGCCGGCCCCACTCGTGGTCGACGGCCACGACCTCGGCGCCGCACCGGGCCGCGACGTCGCACATCCGTTGCCCGAACAGCCCGTTGACCGCGACCACCACGACGTCGCCGTCGTGGACGGTGTTGACGAAGGCCGCCTCCATTCCGGCCGAGCCGGTCGCCGAGATCGACAGGGTGCGTGCGTTCGTCGTACCCCAGACCGTGCGCAGCATCTCGCACGCCTCGTCCATGATCGCCAGGAACGCCGGGTCGAGATGCCCCAGCAACGGCCGGGCCAGCGCGTTGGTCGCCTCGGGGTAGGGGTTGGAGGGGCCGGGTCCGAACAGGTGGCGGTCGTGGATCACGCGCTCGAGGCTATCCACCCCGCCCCGGGCCGCTGGTTGAGGAGGCGCGCCAGCGCCGTCTCGAAACCCGCGCTAGAGGATGGTGCCCGGGTTCAGGATGCCGTCGGGGTCGAGGGCGTCCTTGATCTTCCGGGTCAGCGCCATCACGTCCGGCCCGAGCTGGTCGGGCAGCGCGACCGCCTTGGCCTTCCCGACGCCGTGCTCGCCGGTGATCGTGCCCCCGAGGGCGATCGCGGCGGCCATCACCTCGCCGAACGCCGCCCGTGCCCGCCGCTCGGAGTCGGGGTCCCCCGGGTCGTAGACGATGTTGGGGTGCGTGTTGCCGTCGCCGGCGTGCGCGACGACCGGGATCTCCACGTCGTACGACGCGGCGACGCGACCGATCGCGTCGAGCAGGTCCGGCAGCAGCGGGATCGGCACGCCGACGTCCTCGAGCAGCAGCGAGCCACGCGCCTCGAGCGCCGGGAACGACATCCGCCGGGCCTGCACGAACTGCTCTCCCTCAGCCGCGTCGTCGGTCGTGAAGCACTCGACCGCGCCGGCCGCGACGCACGCGGCGTGCATGGTCGCCAACTCGGTCGACCGCACCTCCCCCGGCGCGTCCGACTGGGTGATCAGCAGGGCGCCCGCGCTGCGGTCGAGGCCCATCGAGCGGTAGTCCTCGACCGCGTTGACCGCCGCCCGGTCCATCAGCTCGCACAGGCAGGGCCGCATCGTCGAGCGCATCGCGACCACGGCCTCCGCCGCGGCATGCACGGACGCGAAGGTCGCCACCAGCGTCGACCGCGCCTCCTGGGCCGGCACCAGCCGCAGGATCGCGCGGGTCACGATCCCGAGTGTCCCCTCGCTCCCGACGAAGAGCTTCACCAGGCTGAGCCCGGCGACGTCCTTGATCCGCTTGCCGCCGAGCTCGACCAGCGTGCCGTCCGCGAGCACCACGTCGATGCCGAGCACGTAGTCGGTGGTGACGCCGTACTTCACGCAGCACAGGCCTCCGGCGTTGGTGGCGACGTTGCCGCCGATCGAGCAGATCTCGTACGACGAGGGGTCGGGCGGGTACCACAGCCCCTCCTTGGCGGCTGCTGCCTTCACGTCCTTGTTGAAGGCACCCGGCTCCACCACCGCCACCTGGGAGCCCGGGTCGATCTCGACGGCCGTCATCCGCTCCAGGCTCAGCACGATGCCACCATCGACGGCGCTCGAGCCCCCGGACAGGCCGCTGCCGGCGCCACGCGGCACGACCGGGACCCGGTGCGCGGCGGCCCACCGGACGGCCGTCTGCACCTGGGCGGCGTCCTCCGCGCGGACGACGGCGATCGGCGTACCCGCCGAGGGATCACGCGACCAGTCGTGGCGGTATTTCTCGACCGCAGCGGCGTCGGTGACGACCACGTCGCCCGGCAGCGCCGCCCGCAGCTCCTCCAGCGCCTCCATGTGCTCATGCAACCACGGGGTCCCCGGATGTCCGCCTCCCATCCAATCCGAGTTCAACTCCCGGGGGGTGACGTGGCGCCAGTGGAGTGGCAATGTCCTGAGCGGATCACCTCGGGTCCACTCGGAGAAGGAGTCCACCAGCATGTCCTCGCACCCGCATGTCACGAGGCGGCGCCTGTTCTCAGGCCTCGCAGCCGGCGGTCTGTTGTCCGGCGCACTCGTCATCCCGGCCCTCACCGGGGCGGCTACCTCAGCCGTCGGGGCGACCCCACGACGGCGTCCACCTGCGATCTCGGCAACGGGATCTCTCACGTCATCAACATCGTGTTCGACAACGTCCACTTCGGGCGCGACAACCCGAACGTGCAGTCGGACCTCGAGCGGATGCCCACCCTGATGAGCTTCCTACAGGACCACGGCACGATCCTGTCCAACACCCACACGCCGATGATCGCGCACACGGCCGACGACAGCCTGAGCATCTACACCGGCCTGTACGGCGACCGGCACGGGCAGCCGCTGTCGAACACCTACAAGACCTACAACCCGGACGGCACGACCGACCCGGCGACGTCGTTCGCCTACTGGACCAGCCCGGTGGCCGACACCGCCGCCTCCCCTCCGGCCGGTCACGACACGTCTCCGTCGATGGTCTACAGCGACACCGTGCCCGCGAGCGGCGCGCAGAACCGGCAGACGCCGGCTCCCTGGGTGCCGTTCACCCGCGCCGGCTGCGACGTCGGCGACTTCTCCACGGCCAACATGGTCCTGGAGAACGCCAAGGTCGACCTGCCCACGATCTTCGGCGCGGGCTCACCGGAGGTCGCGCAGTACAACGCCGACCCCGACAGCTTCAAGGACCCCGAGGTCGCCGACTACATCGGCGAGGCGTTCCACTGTGCCGCGGGCTCCGCGATGTGTGCCGACGCCCAGGCGGTGAAGTTCGGCCAGTTGACCCCGAGCCCGTCCGCGGTCACCGACTCGCTGCCGAGCGAGCCCGGCGGCTACAGCGGCTACCAGGGGCTGTTCGGCGCGAAGTACATCGGGCCCCAGCTCGGCGCGGGCACGCCCAACCTGACCAGCCACGGCTACCCCGTGACCGACTCGTCGGGCAACCTCACCGACTTCGACGGCAACGAGCTCCAGGAACCCTTCAGCCACAAGCCGGGCTTCCCCGGCTTCAACCCGACCGCGACCCAGTCGCTGGCGGTGCTCGCCGACATGCAGGAGGCCGGCATCCCGGTCACCTACGGCTACATCTCCGACCTGCACGAGCGGAAGGCCGGCACCACCGGGTGCACCACGGCGACGGCCACGGGCTCGGGCAAGCCGATCGGGCCCGGCGACAAGTGCTACGACGACAACGGAAAGGCGTACGACGCGGCGTTCGCGAAGTTCTTCGACCGCCTCGCCCAGGACGGCATCAACGCGTCCAACACGCTCTTCGTCATCGGCGCCGAGGAGAACGACCAGTTCGACGGCGCCAACGTCGGCCGGGCGATCACGCCCACCCCGGCGACCTGCGACGGCACGCTGGGCAACTACTGCAGCTACCCGACCGGCACGATCGGAGAGATCCAGGCCAACATCAAGGGCCTCTTGTCGACCACGGCCAGCTCGGGCACGACGTTCGACGTGGAGCCGCAGGGCGCCTCGATCTACGCGCACGGTCAACCCGGCCCGAACGACGCGACTCTTCGACAGCTGGAGCGGGACACGGCCTCGATGACCGCGAACAACCCGTACAGCGGGGCGAACAACGAGAAGATCGTGAAGTACCAGGCCGGCTCGGTCGAGCAGCGGATCCTGCACATGCAGACCGCTGACCCGCTGCGCACGCCGTCGTACACGTTGTTCCCGGTGCCGGACTACTTCTTCTCCATCACCGGGCCGAACACCTCGATCAACTCCAGCTTCGCCTACAACCACGGCTACTACTCTCCGAACATCGACGTCACGTGGTCGTCGTTCGTCGGGCCCGGAGTGGCGGCCAACGGTATCGACGGGCCGACGCCCGAGCAGAGCAACGAGTCACACGATCCGAACTCGACCAACACCGTGCCCGAGGCCTCGACCCAGGGGACGTGGGCCGAGGAGGTCGACCTGCGACCGACGATGCTGTGGCTGCTCGGCCTCAGCGACGACTACGCCAGCGACGGCAGCGTGATCTCGCAGGTGCTCAGCGACCCGTCGTCGGCCCTCGCCGGTACGACGTCGCTGGCGTCGGCGTACCACGCGATCAACTCCTCGGTCGGGCCGCTCGCGACGGTGACGTTGCTGGCGGACTCGAAGGCACTCGCCAGCGGATCGGCCGGGCACGCCGGCCGGTACGCCGACACCGAGGCGGCGCTGCAGAAGATCGCGAACCGGCGTGACCGGCTTGCGACCCAGATGAAGGCCGCGCTGGCGCGTGCCGCGGCCGGTCACCCGGTGAGCCAGGGCGCCAGCACCGAGCTGGTCGCCCGGGCCCACGCACTGCTGCGGAAGGCGGCCAAGGTCGGCTGACTGAAAGCGCCTCCCGTTGGTCGAGCCGGTCGAGACCAGCGGGAGACCGCGGCGTACGCGTTCGGCGCGACACGGCGATAGTGTGCACGGCGGAGTCCGACCCCAGACCAGGAGTGCGCCTTGCCCGACGTGAAGCCCTTGCGGAAGGTCCTGATCGCCAACCGCGGCGAAATCGCCGTCCGCGTGATCCGAGCCTGCAAGGACGCCGGCATCGGCAGCGTCGCGGTGTACGCCGACCCCGACCGGGATGCGCTCTTCGTCCGGCTCGCAGACGAGGCGCACAGCCTCGGCGGAGCGACCCCGGCGGACTCCTACCTCGACATCGCCAAGATCGTCGCCGTGGCCGAGAAGTCCGGCGCCGACTCGGTGCACCCGGGCTACGGCTTCCTGGCGGAGAACCGCGACTTCGCCCAGGCTGTGATCGACGCCGGACTGATCTGGATCGGCCCACCCCCGAAGGCGATCGAGAGCCTCGGCGACAAGGTCAAGGCCCGCCACATCGCCGAGAAGGTCGGTGCTCCCCTGGTGGCCGGCACCAAGGACCCGCTCGAGGGGCCCGACGAGGCGGTGGCCTTCGCGAAGGAGCACGGACTGCCGATCGCCATCAAGGCCGCGTTCGGCGGTGGCGGCCGCGGGCTCAAGGTGGCCCGCGAGATGGACGAGGTCGCGGACATGTTCGAGTCGGCGGTCCGCGAGGCGGTGAGCGCGTTCGGCCGCGGTGAGTGCTTCGTGGAGAAGTACCTCGACAAGCCGCGCCACGTCGAGACCCAGTGCCTCGCCGACCAGCACGGCAACGTCGTGGTGGTCTCCACCCGCGACTGCTCGCTCCAGCGCCGCCACCAGAAGCTGGTCGAGGAGGCGCCCGCGCCGTACCTCACCGCCGACCAGGTCGAGAAGCTCTACGCGTCGTCCAAGGCGATCATGCGCGGGGCCGCGTACGTCGGCGCCGGCACCTGCGAGTTCCTGGTCGGCCAGGACGGCACGATCAGCTTCCTGGAGGTCAACACCCGCCTCCAGGTGGAGCACCCCGTGTCGGAGGAGGTCACCGGCCTCGACCTCGTGCGCGAGATGTTCCGGATCGCGGCCGGCGAGGAGCTCGGCTACGGCGACCCCCAGGTCGAGGGCCACTCGATCGAGTTCCGGATCAACGCCGAGGACGGCGGCAACAACTTCATGCCCGCCCCCGGCACGCTGTCGCGCTGGGAGCCGCCGAGCGGCCCGGGCGTCCGGGTCGACGGCGGCTACGTCGCCGGCGAGACCATCCCGGGCGCGTTCGACTCGCTGATCGCCAAGCTGATCGTCACCGGCCGCGACCGCACCCAGGCGCTCGAGCGCTCGCGTCGTGCCCTGTCGGAGTTCGTGGTCGACGGCATGCCGACGGTCATCCCGTTCCACCGCGCGGTCGTCGACGACCCGGCGTACGTCGGCGAGGGCACCGACACCGACGGGCACTTCGGCGTCTACACGTCGTGGATCGAGACGGAGTTCGACAACCAGATCACGCCGTACGCCGGAGCTGCCGCCGACGGGGCCGAGCCCGACGAGCGGCAGACCGTCGTCGTCGAGGTCGGCGGGCGGAGGCTCGAGGTTTCGCTGCCCAGTGGGCTCGGCTCGGTCGGCACCGGCGGTGGCGGCACGAAGAAGCCGAAGAGGTCCTCGGCGAAGAAGGCCGGGGCCGCGGCCAGCGGCGACGCCGTGACCAGCCCGATGCAGGGCACGATCGTGAAGGTCGCCGTCGAGGAGGGCCAGCAGGTCGCCGAGGGCGACGTGATCGTCGTACTCGAGGCGATGAAGATGGAGCAGCCGCTCAAGGCTCACAAGGCCGGCACCGTGACCGGGCTCCACGCCGAGGTCGGCGCGACGGTCACCAACGGCGCCGTGGTGTGCGAGCTCAGGGACTGACTGCGGCCGATGACCGAGACCGGGGCCGAGCCCGCGAGCCTGCGTGAGCCGCGCGAACGGGTGAGCCCCAGGGCGCGCCTGATGTGGATGCTCGAGGACCTGCTCCGCGGTGTCGTGGTGTGGGGGTTCCTCGCGCTCACCAGCGGACCGTGGGACTGGTGGCCGATCCCGGGCTGGGTGCTGGCGCTGGTCGGCGTACTCCTGCTGGTGTACGCCGTGCTGGTCCCGCAGTGGCGCTACCTCGTGCATCGCTGGGAGGTGACCGAGACCGCGGTCTACACCCAGACCGGCTGGTGGGCGCGGGAGCGACGGATCGCGCCGATGTCGCGGGTGCAGACCGTGGACCACCGCGAGGGCGCGATCGCGCGGCTGTTCGGGCTGGCCACGGTGCGGGTCACCACCGCCTCCTCCGCCGGCGCCCTGACCATCGAGGGGCTCGACCGTGCGCGGGCGCTCGCGATCGTCGACAACCTGACCCGGATGGCGGACTCGGTCCCGGGCGACGCCACGTGAGGCTGGTCATGAGACTGGGCGTGTTCGACGAGGTCGCCGGCTGGCAGCGCCTCGACCGCCGGATGCTCCTGGTGCACCCGGTCAGGGAGATCGGGCGCTACATCGTGCCGCTGATCGTGTTCGTCGCCCTCGGCCGCGCCTCCTCCGACGGCGGTCGGTGGGGGCTGCTCTTGCTGGGTGTCCCGATCCTTCTGGGCTTCGCCCGCTACGTGACCACCAGCTACCGGATCACAGCCACCCGCGTGGAGCTGCGGCGTGGGCTGCTCAACAAGCGGGTGCTCTCGACCCCGCTCGACCGGGTCCGCACCGTCGACCTCACGGCCTCCCCGATCCACCGGCTGCTCGGTCTGGTCACGCTGCAGATCGGGACCGGCGACAGCACGAGCAAACGGCTGTCGCTGGACGGTTTGTCGGTCGCCGTCGCCGACGAGCTGCGCAGTGTGCTGCTGCACGTGTCGGTATCGGCCGACCCGGAGGCGTCGCCCGAGAGCAACCGGCGCGTCGTACTCGTGCTCGACCCCGCCTGGGTCAGGTTCGCCCCGCTCACGACGTCGGGGCTGGTGATCGCCGGAGCAGCACTCGGCCTCCTGACCCAGGGGATGCACACCTTGGCGCTGTCTCCGCACGTGAACATCGACGAGCTCGCCGGCACCAGCGTGGCCCTGCTGGTGGCGTTGGGGCTGATCGTCACGCTGGTCGTGCTGTGCCTGCTCGCGGTGGTCGGCTATCTGGTCACCAACTTCGGCTTCACGCTCTCGCACACGCGCAGCGACGGCTCGTGGCACCTGCGCCGCGGGCTCTTCACCACCCGCGAGACCAGCATCGACGACGCCCGCGTGTCCGGGGTGAGCATCGGCGAGCCGATCGGGCTGCGGCTGGCGCGCGGCGCCCGCCTGTCGGCGATCGTGACCGGCCTCAACAAGAAGCAGCAGGGCAGCTCGCTGCTGGTGCCGCCCGCGCCGCGGGTCGAGGTCGACCGGGTCGCCGTCGAGGTTCTAGGCCTGGCTTCGCCGGTCACCGGACCTCTGCGCTCGCACGGCCCGCGCGCCGTACGCCGTCGGTGGACGCGCGCGCTTGTCCCCGCCGCGGTGGTCGCCGTCGTCGGGCTGGCTCTCACCTACAAGGTGTCCGGGTGGTTCGCGCTGGTGGGGCCGCTCGCTCTGGTCGTCGGTGTGGGGCTGGCGCTCGATCGCTCCCGTGCGCTCGGCCATGACCTGGTCGACGGCTACCTCGTGGCGCGCTCGGGCAGCCTCGACCGCCGGCGCGAGGCTCTCGGCACCACCTCGGTGATCGGGTGGAACCTGCGCGCCACGTGGTTTCAGCGCCGGGCCGGCGTCACCGAGCTGGTCGCCACCACCGCCGGCGGGCGCCAGAAGGTGCGGGTGCTCGACGTACCCCAAGACGACGCCGTTGCCCTCGCCCGCACCGCCCAGCCCGGGTTGCTCGACCAGTTCCTCGCCTGACCTACGCACGACTCTTGCGGTGTCGCCGAGGACGCGTCTTGGATGTTGCCCGCGGAGCCTGAGTCGCGGGTCACAGCCACGAGCGGGCTAGCGCTCTCAACGCTGGGTACGGTCGGCTCGTGACCTCCTCCACGACGATCGACCATGTCTCCGCTCGCCGGGGCTCCGCCTCCTGGTGGTTCCGCTCCTCGGACGGGCGTCTGACGCTGTGGCAGTTGCCCAACCCTGCGCTGTGCGTCTGGCTGGTCACGTTGGTGCTGGGCAGG
>DAINSL010000041.1:20644-23286 GCA_036741335.1 Nocardioides sp.
CCACGGGGCGCTGCTCGTGTGGGCCCTTGACGAGGTCGTTCGCGGCGCGAGCCCGTTCCGACGGGCAGTTGGGGCGGTCATCTTGGCCGCTCAGCTCGCGTCGCTCGCCCTCGGCTGACCCGGCGCGTCATCCGGCCGCGTCCGCACGCACAGCGTCGGGCAGCCTCCTGACGCACGCCGTGCGCATTTCCTATGCGTGGACCGTCAGGCCGCTCCGCGGTCCCGCTCACCGGGCTTCGGCCAGCACTGCCTCGCGGAACCGGGCTCCAGCTTCGGTGACGTCGTCGGCCGTGGTCTGCCAGCTCGTCACGAGCCGCACGCTGGTCGGGCCCATCCGGTAGAAGAGCAGGCCGGCCCCGGACGCCGCGTCAATCGCCGGCGCCGGCAGCTCGACGAAGGCCATGTTGACGTCGACGGGCTCCTGAAGCCGCACACCGTACGAAGCCAACGACTGCAGCTCGGCCACCAGCTCGGTCATCCGCTGGTTGGCGTTGGTGGCCAGGCGCAGCCACAGCCCGTCGGTGAGGTATGCCGCCACCTGGGCCGACTGGAACCGCATCTTGCTGGTGACGTGACCGGACCGCTTGGTGCGGTACACCAGCTCGTCGGCGATCCGGTCATCGAAGGCCACGATCGCCTCGGTGCTCAGCGCCCCGTTCTTGGTCGCGCCGAGCGAGAGCACGTCGACCCCGGCCCGCCAGGTCACGTCGGCCGGTGAGCAGCCCAGGGCGGCCACGGCGTTCCCGATGCGCGCACCGTCGACGTGGGCACGCAGCCCGAACTCCCGGGCGATCGCGGTGAGTTTCGTGACCTGGTCGGGCTGGTACACCGTGCCGAGGTCACTGGGCAGGGTCAGGGACAGCACGCTCGGCTGGCTCTCGTGCGGGTCACCCCACCCGACCGACTCGAGCGCCACTCGCAGGCGCTCCGGCTCGATCAGCGCATGAGCACCGTCGACGCCCTGCATCACGGCACCGCCACCGAACAACGACGTCGCCCCACCCTCCGCGGTGATGATGTGCGCCGACGGATGACACAGGACTGCGCCCCACGGAGGCGTGGCCGCCGAGAGCGCGAGCGAGTTCGCGGCCGTCCCGCTGGTCACCGGGAAGACCCGGGCGGTCGGGTGCTCGAAAACCGTCCGGACAACCTCCTGGAGGTGAGCAGTGAGGTCGTCTCCGCCGTAGGCCAGGGCCGAGCCGGTGTTCGCCGCCTGCACGGCGGCGAGGATCTCCGGCGCGACGCCCGCGGCGTTGTCGCTGCGCAACTCGATCACGCCCCCACTCTGCCCCGTCGGGACCGCGTCGTGGGTTGTCGCAGTCACGGACCTGGTTCGCGGAACCCCGATGCGCGCGTGGACGTCTGAGCCACATGCGCGTGGGTGGAGTACTCATCATCGCTCTGGTCGTGTCGTCTCTCGCCGGTTGCGGCGGCCAGGGCCCTGGGACGACCCGGGACCAGTCGGGGGTCGCTGGTCGAGTCCACCTGGGGCCTCAGTGTCCCGTCGAGACCAAGGGCGACCCATGCCGGGACAAGCCGGCGGCGGGCTCGAGGGTCACCGTTGCCAAGCAGCTCCCCGGGAACTCGGATGCCGGCGGGGAGGTGGTTGCGCGCACTACGACCGATGCCGACGGCAGCTACCGCGTCGCGGTGCCACCCGGAATGTACGTCGTCACAGCCGACGCCGGCATGTCGTGCGAGCTGAGGAACTTACGAGTCACCTCCGGCGCCTACTCGAAGGTCGATATTCCCTGCGACACAGGGATTCGCTGACCTCGGCTGTGAGTCAGCTGAGCATCGACTCGCCTGCCAGAGCCGTGTCGGCTTCATCCGAGAATCCACTCAGCGTTGAGATGCTCTCGCCCTCAGCCTCGGACAACCTGATCTCGACCATCAGCTCGTCCGCGAGCGCCTCCAGGGTCGACCGCAGCGCTTCCGTGCTGGTCGCAGGCGGCGCCTCGAGCACAGCTCGGGCCTCGAACAGCATTCCCCCGGCCATCGGGGCCTCGCGTACGTCGGTGCTGAGCTCTTCGATGCCGATGCCGCGGCCCGCGAGGGCGGCGGAGATCTCGGCCACGATGCCGGGGTGGTCGGCTCCGAGCAGCTCGAGATGCAGCCGCACTGCCTCGCGCTCGACCGGCTCGTCCGTCTGTTCGAGGGACACCAGCAGCCCGATGTCCTTCAGCGCCGTCAGGTCCGCGATGAGTGCCTCGGCCTGCTCCTGGGCCACGTCCACCAGGAGGATGCCGGCGAACTTGCCCGCCAGCCGGGCCATCTGACTGCGTTCCCAGCTGGCACCGTGAGCGTTGATCGCAGCCGAGAGCGCCGACACCAGCCCGGGCCGGTCGTCGCCGATGCACGTGAGCGTGAAGGTGGCCATGGGCGCAGGCTACGAGATCGCGGCACAGAAGTCTTGGCCGCAACGAGGTCGGCCGCTTCGTCATACTGACGCTGTGAGACCCCTGGAGGCGTCGTGGGCGGAGGTTGCCGAGCGGCTGGCGGCGGCTCGGAGCTACTGGCTGGGCACCAGTATCCACGCCGTTCGGTGAATCTGGGTCCCACCTGCGGTTTCAGCCTCTGACCTGCGGTTCTCCCGCACAGTAACGCGTGTCGCTAGGCGACACAAGAGGACACGCGTAGAC
>DAINSL010000042.1:0-2285 GCA_036741335.1 Nocardioides sp.
CGAGTACTCCGTCGGCGGCGCCGTCCCGCCGCCCAGGTACATGACGCTCTCCTTGCCGAGCCGGTCGAGCGCCAGCTTGGCGCCGAGGATCGAGCCGAGCGCGTCGCCGTCGGGATTCTCGTGCGCGACGAGGAGGAAGCGGTCGTGAGCGCGGATCGCCTCCGCGACCGCGGCGAGGTCACTGGTGGTCGTCGGCGCGTTCATCGTGCTCAGTGTCGACGGATTGGGGCGCGAGGTCGTCGATCAGCTTCGACATCCTGACCCCTCGCTCGACCGACGGATCGTATTCAAACGTGAGCTGCGGAGTCCGCTTCAGCTTCAACTGGCGCCCGAGTCCTGCCTGCAGCACGCCGTGCGCCGCCGTCAGACCCTGCAGCGTGCTCGCCCGCGCCTGCTCGCTGCCGAGCACGCTGACGAAGACGGTCGCCTGCCGCAGATCGGCGGTCGTGGCCATCAGGGTCGGCCACGACCCGACGGCGGGCGACTGGGCGAAGCCCCTGGCGGCCGCGTCGAAGATCGAGGCGAGGCCGCCGGTCGACCGGCCGAAGCGGCCGTTCGCCACCAGGTGGGTCCCGGCGAGCCCGGGGTGGGCGGCCAGCGCCTTCACCGTCGACCCGGAGGACCGCAGCCGGCGGTCGAGCTCGAAGGTGAAGAGCAGGTTGGCCAGCTTGGTCTGGGAGTAGGCGATCCAGCGCAGGTAGGGCCGCGGCTTCGCCCGCGGGTCGCCGAGCGGCGCCTTGTGGGCGAGCCGGTGCATCTGGCTCGACACCGTCACCACCCGGGCATCGGCGGCCAGCTGCGGCAGTAGCAGTCCGGTCAGCAGGAACGGCCCGAAGTGATTGGTCGCCAGCTGGCTCTCGAAGCCGTCGACGCTGCGGGAGTACGGCGGCGCCATGATGCCGGCGTTGTTGACCAGGAGGTCGAGCGAGCCGAAGGTGGCCGCCTCCGCGGCTGCAGATCGCACCGACGCGAGAGAGGCCAGGTTGACCACCAGCCGCTCGAGCAGCGCGTCCGGCAGCTCCGCCCGGATCGTCCGGTCGGTCTCGGTGAGCTTGTCGGGGCTGCGACCCGCCAGCACGACGCGGGCACCGGCCCGCGCCAGCTCCAGCGACGTGAAGTGCCCGAGCCCGCCCACGCTGACTCCGGTCACCAGCGCCGTGCGGCCGGACAGGTCGGGGATGTCGGCGGGTGACCAGCTCATGGGGTCATCGCCATCGCGGCCAGGATCCGCGCGGCCAGGCCTTCGTCGCCGGCCACGAGCACCGAGACGTCGTCCGGCGTACGACGCCCGCCGGCCAGCGTCACGAACGTCTCGCGGTCCATGGTCAGCCGCACCGTCGGGTCAGCGGGCAGCTCGGGCAGCGCGCCTCCGCGGCCGGAGTCCGAGACGCCGAACGCAGCCGGCGCGCTGCCGTCGACCTCCACGACCAGGGTGGAGCCCGGCTCGGCCGCGGCCCGGCGGGCCAGCACCATCGCCATGCCCTCGATCAGGTAGTCGGCCGTGTGCTGCGCCGGCGCGGTCTCGAGGCCGCCCGGGCGACCGACCGCGCGACGTACGTCCTGCTCGTGCATCCACACGTCGAGCGGCCGGTTGCGCAGCAAGGTCTGCCAGTTCCACGGGATGTCGCCGGGCGTCCTCGGCGGCATCTCGCTGCCGTCGTCCGGGGGATCGGTGAGCAGGAAGGTACGGCGCTTGGTGGCGCTCTCGCGGATCTCGTTGATCAGCTCGTCCGGCGTCGCATCACGCCGGGCGATCACGCCCTGCTCGGTGTAGACCTGGGCGAGCGCCGCGATGTGAGGACCGGCGTCGAACTCGACCGTCTCCTCGGGCGCACCGGACAGCACCGCCTCGAGGTGTGCGGTGTGGGCCGCGCAGGCGTGGACATCCCACCCGGACAGGTCGGTGGGCGTCGACCACTCGCCGGGCGACAGGCTCTCGAGCAGGCGCGTGAAGTCGTCGATCGCCTCCCACCAGACACCGACGTACCCGGCCAGCCGTTCCTGGTCGCTCATGGTGTCGAGCCTAGGGGTCGGGGGGCCGGGCTGAGCGGTGTGTGGCCAGGACCACGCGCGACCTCAGCCGACCGTACGGGCCTTGTTCCAGGCGCCCCAGCCGATCGCGTTGTGCGCGCGCACCTGGCAGGTGGCGGAACCCTTCGGAAGCGACCCCACGGTGAGGGGCGAGGTGGGCCCGGTGGCGTGGTGCCAGGGGTGCGAGCCCAGCCGGCACCGCGCGGTGTACTTGTTGACCGGCCTGCCGCCGTCCGCGCTGCTCACGCTGCCCC
>DAINSL010000042.1:2295-21575 GCA_036741335.1 Nocardioides sp.
CCTTCACGTGGTGGCGGGTGACCCGCTTCAGCGAGCCCCAGCGTGGCGTCCCGGGTGCCGTGGGCTTCGGGTGGATCGAGTACTCGGGCGTGGAGAAGGTGAAGCCCTTGATCCGGATGTCGATCCCGCCCTGGTAGTGGGTGAACGTGAACGGGACCGCGCCGACCCCCTTGCGGACGACCCTGAAGGACCTGCCCGTGAGCGCACCCGGGTCGGGGACGTCGAGCTGGTCGATCAGCATCGCGTTGGGGATCCGGGTCTGGAAGGACCCCTTGGCCTTCACGCCCGGGCTCTGCAGGTGGGGGTTGGCCATCCGCATCACCAGGCTGTTGGCGACCCCGTCGTAGAACGAGTACGTGTCCTCGGCGTTGAAGACGTTGACATAGCCGCGTAGGGCGGCGATCTGGGCGGCACTCAGTCCGCTCGCGGACTCGTCACTGACGAAGCCGCTGGCGAAACCGCTGTAGACGGTGTCTGCGACCGTCGAGCTGTCCCCACAGCCGCTGAACACCGAGCAGGTACCGGAGAGCAGCCAGGCCACGGGTGTCGGCTTGAAGGTCACCGTGAACGTGTGGCCCTTGGTCCGGTTGCCCCCGATCGTGAAAGCGGCGTTACGCATGTTCCCGTAGAGGTCGGCCGGCCGGATGTCGCCGACGTTGACGGTGAAGACCCAGGTGTGGTTCGGCGGGACCTCGACGTCGGAGGCGGAGCCCGAACCGGTGACCGTGGTGAGCTTGAGCCCGAAGCGGATCGTGCCCGCGTCGACCAGGTCGACGAATGGGTTGTCGTAGGTGCCGGGGGTACCGACGTCGACCGGCGGCACCGCCACGCCGTCCTTGGTCACCGAGACGATGCAGTACTTCCCGTCGGTGTCGGGCGCGGTGCCGCACCGGGGCCACGCATGGCCCGTCGCAGGCACGGGGTCGGCGTGGGCGCTGCTGGTCACACCGAACAGCACGAGCAGGGGCATCAGCAGCACGAGCGACAGGGTCCGGCAGACACGCAGCATGCTTCCGAGGTTAGCCCCCGTGGCTCACCGGTTTGGCCCGATGCGATGGTTCGCCGGTCCGAGCGTCACGATGCGTCATCGCCGGTGCCTCAGCCACCGACTCGACCCACACAACCGTGGCTCTCCCACCGCCGCAGCGACCGCGAGCGGGGGTGGAGCCGTCCTACGACGGCCGCGTGCCTCAGGTCACGCGGGCGCGGATGCGGGGGATGAGCCGGCGCGCCCGTAGAATCGTCGGCAGCCAGTGGGACTCTGCTTGAGTTCGAGGCCCACTCTCTATGCAACAGCCCGGTGTGGTGGCGCAGTCTTTACTCAGCTGCGCGGAGACCAGCGATCGGGTGGAGCAAGACCGCGTCTTGCAGGCTCACCGGATCCGCACCCGCGGGCTCCGCGCCGGACGCACACTCGTTCGACCCAGCCAACCGAAAGCAGTGACCGACGCATGTCTGCGCCCGAGTACACCGAGACCCCCGAGTCCAGCGACACCGAGTCCAGCGACACCGAGTCCGTCGACACCGAGTCCGTCGACACCGACGAGACCGTCCGCAACGTCTTCACCGGTCTGCCCGCCGAGCTGATCGAGGCCCTGCGCCAGCAGGGGATCGTCACGCCCACGGCGGTCCAGGAGGCCGTGATCCCCGACGGGATGGCCGGCCACGACGTGCTGGGCCGCGCCCAGACCGGCTCCGGCAAGACCCTGGCCTTCGGCATCCCCGCGCTGGCCAAGCTGGCCGGCGCCAAGAGCCGTCCGTGCCACCCGCGCGCGGTCATGATCGTGCCGACGCGTGAGCTCGCCAACCAGGTCGCCCGCGCCATCCAGCCGCTCGCCCAGTCCATGGGCCTGAAGATGGTCACGGTGTACGGCGGCACGCCGTACGACAAGCAGACCCGCCAGCTCCGCCAGCGCGCCGACATCGTCGTCGCCACGCCGGGTCGGCTCGAGGACCTGCTGGAGAACGGCTACTGCTTCTTCGACGACATCCAGCTGACCGTCCTCGACGAGGCCGACCACCTGTGCGACCTCGGCTTCTACCCGGCCGTCGACAAGCTGGTCGCGATGACGCCGGCCGGCTCCCAGCGGATGCTGCTCAGCGCCACGCTCGATGGTGACGTCGACAAGCTGGTCCGTACCCACCTGCGCCACCCCAAGCTGCACGAGCTGGACCCCAACAGCGGCTCGGTCACCACGATGACCCACCACACGCTGACCGTCGGCGGGTTCCGCGAGAAGGTCGGCGCCGCCGTCCGGCTGGTCGAGGCCAACGGCCGCACCATCATCTTCACCCGCACCCGTGAAGGCGCGGTCGAGCTCGCCGAGGCGCTGACCGGCCAGGGCGTCGACGCCGTCGACCTGCACGGCAACCTCAGCCAGAAGGTGCGCGAGCGCAACCTGCACCGCTTCTCCTCGGGCGCCGCGAGGGCCGTCGTCGCCACCGACGTCGCGGCCCGCGGCATCCACGTGGACGCGGTCGACATGGTCATCCACTTCGACGCGGCCAGCGACGCCAAGGCCTACCTGCACCGCAGCGGGCGTACGGCGCGCGCCGGGCGCGACGGAGCCGTGGTCACGATCACCACGCCCAAGTTCCTGCAGCAGGTCGTCCGCCTCCAGCAGCACGCCGGTGTCGAGGTGCTCCACCACGACATCCAGACCGCGCCCGACCACCTGTCCGCCGCGGCGCTGGCCAAGCACGGCTCGCCGGCACCCAAGTCCTCGTCGTCTCCGTCGTCCTACGACCGGAAGAAGTCCGGCGGCTTCAAGTCCGGTGGGTACAAGGGCAGCAACGCCAAGTCGGGCTACAAGTCCGGCGGCGGCTACAAGGGCGGCCAGAAGACCTCGGAGAACTCGTCGGGCCACGGTCCGCGCAAGGCGGGTGCACCCTCGTACGGCAAGGGCAAGGCGTACGCCGGGAAGCGCGCGACCGCCGGGCGCTGATCAGCCGCGGGCCAGCGAGATCGCGATCGCGAGCATCGTCAGCCCGATCAGCACGTCGAGGACCTGCCAGGCGCGCGGTCGGGTCAGGACCGGGCTCAGCAACCGCGCGCCGTACCCCAACCCGCTGAACCACAGGATGCTGCCTGCGCCTGCGCCGGCGGCGAACCACCACTTCCCGGTCGGGCCGTGGTGGGCCGCGATCGACCCCAGCAGCAGGACGGTGTCCAGGTAGACGTGCGGGTTCAACCAGGTCAGGGCGGTGGCCTGGAGCACTGCGCCACGCAGCCTGGGCTCCTGCTCGGTCGTCGGGGTGAGGGCACCAGCGTGCCGTGCGCGCCACAGCGAGCGCACGCCGTACGCCGTCAGGAACGCGACGCCGAGCCACCGGACCACGGTCAGCGCGGTCGGCGCATGCTGCACGATCGCGCCTATCCCGGCTACGCCGGCCGCGATCAGCACCAGGTCGCTGACCGCGCAGATGGCCACCACCGGACCGACGAACTGCCGGACCAGGCCCTGTCTCAGCACGAACGCGTTCTGCGCCCCGATCGCAACGATCAGTGACAAGCCGGTGAGCAGGCCGGCGATCAGGGCATCGAGCACGCCCACACGCTAGGGGCTCGGGAGGACGTCAGGCCGAGGGAGGGCTGTTGCGGTTGCGACCCGCGAAGACGGCGAGCGCAAAGCCGAGAATGGACACGCCCAGGCAGATCCAGCCGACGGCGGTCGTCGCGACATGGTCGGTCACGCTGGCGGGCAGGTCGACCGCGCCGGTGAGCAGCACCAGGCCGATGATGAGCAGGACCGCCGAGATACCGATACCCATGGATCACTCCCTTGGTCGAATCAGGCCCCGAGCGCCCACACCGTTCCCCTGATCGCCCGCCTGCATGCGCCCGGCCCGAACACGCGTCTCGAAGTCTTGGGAAGGCCCCACATGCATCTGCGCAGCACCACCCGCGTAGTCCGAGTGGATCAGAACGCGCTCTCGTCGAGGTCCATCAGCGACAGGTCCGCTGCCTCGGCGATGGCGCGCTCGGCCCCGACGCGCGGGAGGTTGGTCTGCGCGAAGAACAGCGCCGCGGCCACCTTGCCCTCGTAGAACGACTTCTCCTTGGCGGGCAGGTCACCCGCCAGCCTGTCCAAGGCCACCTCGGCACCACACAGCAGCAGCCAGGCGCAGACCACGTCTCCGAGCACCATCAGCAGGCGACTGGTGTTGAGCCCGACCTTGTAGATGTTGCGGACGTCGCCGTCCTCGGTGGACGCGTCGGCACTCATCAGGTCGTTGATCATCGCGCCCACGATCGCCTGGGCGTCCTCGAGTGCGGACGACAGCAGGCGGCGCTCGTTCTTGAGCCGTCCGTTGCCGGCCTCGCTCTCGAGGAAGTTCGTGATCTCGCCGGCCAGGTGGCCGAGCGCGCTGCCCTGGTCCTTGACGATCTTGCGGAAGAACAGGTCCTGGCCCTGGATCGCGGTGGTGCCCTCGTAGAGCGTGTCGATCTTGGCGTCGCGGACGTACTGCTCCACCGGGTAGTCCTGTAGGAAGCCGGAGCCACCGAAGGTCTGCAGGGACTCCGTGCCGAGGAGCACCCACGAGCGCTCAGAGCCGTAGCCCTTGACGATGGGCAGCAGCAGGTCGTTGACGGCCATGGCCAGGTCGTCCTTCTCGCCGTTGTGCTCGGCGATCTTCACGCGGTCCTGCCACGAGGCGGTGTACAGCACCAGGGAGCGCATCGCCTCGGCGAACGACTTCTGCGTCATCAGCGAACGGCGTACGTCGGGGTGATGGGTGATCGTGACCCGCGGCGCGGTCTTGTTCGCGGCCTCGGTCAGGTCGGCACCCTGCACCCGCTCCTTGGCGAAGTCGAGGGCATTGAGGTAGCCGGTCGACAGCGTGGCGATGGCCTTCGTGCCGACCATCATCCTGGCGTTCTCGATGACCTGGAACATCTGGGCGATGCCGTCGTGCACCTCGCCGAGCAGCCAGCCGCGCGCGGGCTCGCCGCCGCCCACGCCGGGATCGCCGAAGGTGAGCTCGCACGTGTTGGACACCTTGATGCCCATCTTGTGCTCCACGCCCGTGACGTAGACGCCGTTGCGCTCTCCGGTCGACTCGCCGGTCTCGGGGTCGAAGTGGAACTTCGGCACGATGAACAGGCTCAGGCCCTTGGTACCGGGGCCGCCGGCACCCTCGACGCCGGCCGGCCGGGCCAGCACCAGGTGGATGATGTTGTCGGACAGGTCGCCCTCGCCCGAGGTGATGAAGCGCTTGACGCCCTCGATGTTCCAGGTGCCGTCGTCGTTGGGGGTCGCCCGGGTCCGGCCCGCGCCCACGTCGGAGCCGGCGTCGGGCTCGGTCAGCACCATCGTGGTCAGCCACTTGTTGTCGACGATGTGCTGGGCGATCCTCTGGTCGCGCTCGTTGCCGTTGCGGTAGACCACGCCGGCGAACATCGGGCCCGCGCCGTACATCCAGATCGCGGGGTTGGCGCCGAGCACCATCTCGCCGATGGCCCACTCGACCGAGGACGGCGCGGGGGTGCCGCCGAGCTCGGCGAGCGTGCCGAGTCGCCAGTACTCCGAATCCATCCACGCGCGGTAGCTCTTCTTGAACGCCTCGGGCACCGGAGCGGTGTGGGTCTCGGGGTCGAAGACCGGAGGGGTCCGATCGGACTCCCCGAACGACTCCGCGAGGTCCTCGCGGGCCAGGCGGTCCACCTCCGCCAGGATCTCGCGAGCCGTCTCGCCATCGACGTCGGAGAACGGGCCGCTGCCCAGCACCTCGTCGAGGCCGAGCAGCTCGAAGAGGTTGAACTCGATGTCGCGGAGGTTGCTCTTGTAGTGACCCATGTCCCCTTGCCTGTTCGTGGAAGTACCGGCTACTCGTCAGTAACTTAATTCTGCCTCGCGGGTCACGCCCCTGCAACCGTGTCGGGCGATCTGCTCGAAATTTGTGCGGCGACTGTGAGCGAGGCCACGGAGCGTCCCACCCCTGCGCGCGGGCGTCTGGGAGACTGTGCGCATGCGAGTCTCCGCCAAGGCCGACTACGCGCTGCGTGCGCTGATCGAGATGGCCGCGCCCGGAGAAGGGGACGCCGGCCCGGTCAGCGCCGAGGAGCTGGGCCGCCGGCAGGACATCCCGCACAACTTCCTGCAGGCGATCCTGGCCGACCTGCGCAAGTCCGGGATCGTGCTGGCCCAGCGCGGCCAGTCCGGCGGTTGGCGCCTCGCCAAGGCCGCCTCCGACGTCACCGTCGCGGATGTGATCCGGGCCGTGGACGGTCCTCTGGTCTCCGTCTACGGGCTGCGCCCCGAGGCGGTCTCCTACAACGAGCGGGCCGACGCCCTCCAGCGGGTCTGGATCGCCGCTCGCCACTCCCTGCGCGACGTGTTCGAGCAGGTCTCGGTCGCGGACCTCGCCTCGGGCGCGCTGCCGCCGGGCGTCGCCGCGCTCACCGAGGACGAGGACGCCTGGCAGCCGCACTGACGGCGCAGCTCAGCCCTCGCATCCGTGCCGGATCTCGGCCCGACAGAGGTCTCGGCCCGCTCCGCCGTACGCCGTGTCGCGCCCGCGTCCGCCGGCCAGGGCGTCGTTGCCACCGCGTCCCCGCAACAGGGTCCGGGAGTCGCCGCCGACCAGGATGTTGGGACCGGCGGTCCCGATCAGCTTCTCGGGTCGTCCCTGGTACGGGGTTGCCGTACTGGTGTGCGTCCTCGATGCCTGAGAGCGCGATGTGTCCGACCTTGGTGCCGGTGGCGAAGCCCTTCGCGAGGTTCACGATGCGCCAGTTGGCGGCGTACATCGAGAGGTCGAGCTCGTCGCGACCACTGTCGCCGGAGATGCGGACCTTCTCGCCGTAACAGCCCCCGGCGCGCCCGTTCCACGTGATGGAGTCGTGCCCGTCACCGCCGGTGACCGTCGCGGACCCGCCCACGGCGAAGCGGTCGGCGCCCGGCCCGCCATGGGCGACCAGCCCGCACGCCCAGGAGCTGATGGCGTCGTTCCCGCCCCGGCCCTGGATCAAGGTGTGCCCGCACGTGCCGGCATCGAGGTCGTCGGCACGGTCGCTGCCGAGCATCGCCTCGTCGTAGCTGCCACCGTGATAGCCCTCGAAGCCGGTGAACGTGTCCGTCCCGAGGCCGGTGACGGTGTGCGCGCCGATGTCCACCACCGGGTGCGGTGTCCCGGGCGGCGGCCCGTCGCAGAGCTCCGGGTCGTCGTCCTGGCTGAAGAACAGGCTCAACTCGTCTTTTCCCGCTCCGCCGATCAGGGTGTCGTCGGACGCGGTGTCCACCACGAAGTCGTCGCCCGGCCCGCCGGAGGTCTGGTCCACTCCGGGCAGGGTCGTCACGAAGAAGCTCGGAAAGGACTCGTCACCGCCAGGGAAGAGCTCGCCTCCGCTCAAGTGGTCGTCACCGGAGCCACCGGCGACCCGGTCGTCGCCGCTGTTGCCCAGAAGCGTGTCGTTGCCGTCGCCGCCGGTGAGGGTGTCGTTGCCGTCGCCGCCAAGGAAGATGTCGTTCCCGGGCCCACCGGTGACGGTGTCGTTCCCCGCCATGCCGTCCGCCCACAGCCGACCGGTGTCGGGGTCGGCCAGGATCGTGTCGCTCCGTCGCCGCCGAGCACGAGGGTCAGCGGGCCGCCGCAGACGATGTCGTCGCCGGCCAGGGCTTCGAAGGTCAGGTTGGTGGTGGTCTCGATGACCACGACGTCATCGCCGTCTGTCCCGAGCTCGACGGGTTGCGGATCGGCACTGATCACGATGGTTGCGGGCTGTCCGTCGCAGGTCTCGCCCGCTGCGTACGACGTGGTGGGGACCGCCAGGGCGCCGAGTGTCACCACCAGGCATGCTGCGGCTGCCAGGTGTCGAATGGGTCGCACGAGTACTCCTTGGTCTGAGACGCCGGTCACCCGTTCCGATGCGCGACCGGCCCGGAAAGTTCACTCGACGGCGGTCACCCAGTCGACGAACGGCTTGAGGGTGCGCCAGTCGTCGCGGACGGCCTCGAGCAGCTCCGGGGTGTGGACGATCGGCTCGAAGCCGTAGTCGTGGCCGATCGTCAGTGACTTGTGCCGGAGCAGGTCGATGCGCGGGTGGTTGGCGTCGTACCCGCGCGGGGCGGTCTTCAGGGTGTGGCCACCGATCACCCACCCGCCGCCCTCGAGCCGTTCGAGCAGCCGCGCGAGGGCCTTGCCGGTGTCGTCGTCGTGGATCGCGGCGCGGATCGCGCCGATCCGTGGGCCGGAGGCGTCGTAGAAGCCGGCGCCGGTGCGGACCCCGCGCGCCGACACCTCGACGTACCACCCGGTCGCGGGCCCGACCCCGACGAAGGCTCCCTGGGCGGTCTTGTACGGCGTCTTGTCCTTGGCGAAGCGCACGTCGCGGAACGGCCGGAAGATCTTGGCCTCGCCGAACTCCTCGGCCAGGGCGGCGCAGAGCGCGGTCATCGGCTGCTTCACGGAGTAGTCGTAGGTGCCCTTGTGCTTCTCCCAGAACGTGCGTGTGTTGTCGACCTCGAGGTCGTCGTAGAAGTCGAGGGCCGTTGACGGGAACCCGGTGAAGTCGGCCACGAGCAAACCCTAAGGGTCGGGGGCGGTTTCAGCCGAGCGCCGCGGTCACCTGCTGGTCGCCGCTGGAGGAGTACGCCGTGACCGTGAGCTGGTCGCCGCCGCACCGGGGCGGCGCGAGGAACGCGTTGCCCGTGCCCCGCGAGGCGAAGACCACCGACAGGGAGGCCTCGTCGGGAGACCAGCGGAGCAGGGTCGCGGGGTCGGAACGTGCCTGCGGGTCGCGTGTGAACGAACTCGCGACATCGACGTGGGGCAGAGTGTCGCGCTCGAGCGCCACAGCGAGCCTGGAGCGGATGACGAGACTCGAACTCGCGACATCGACCTTGGGAAGGTCGCGCTCTACCAACTGAGCTACATCCGCATGGCGGCCGGTCGGCCGACGGCAGGGATCGTACCCGACGGGCGGGTCAGATCGGCTGGAGGCCCGGGCGCTTCGGCAGCACGCCGTCACCCGACGACCGGCCGGTGATCCGGCGGTGGACCCACGGCGCCGCGTGGGTGACGACCCAGGCCAGGTCCGCTCGCCGTCCGCCGTGGAACGGCGTGCTACCGGTCAGTGCCGAGGGGTCGATCGGCACCAGGTCATGGGGTACACCGAGGGTCTCGAGGACCTCGATCGCGACCGCCTGATGCCCGATCGGGCCGAGATGGAGTCGGTCCTCCGACCACACGCTCTCCGGACGCTCGGGGCGCATCCGCCAGGAGTCGAGCACGACGGCGCCGTGCCGGTCGGCGATCTCGCGGACCCGCTCGTTGTAGACCGCGAACCGGCCGCGCAGTCGGCCGAACGGTCCGCCGACTCCAGGGTCGAAGGCGGTGAACAGGCCGACCGTGGCGCCGGTCGCCGCGAGCCGGCCGACGGCGTCGTCGTACACCTCGCCGAGCGCGTCGACATCGAGCCGTGGCCGGAGCAGGTCGTTGCCGCCGGCGTAGATGGTGACCAGGTCAGGCTCCAGAGCGAGTGCGGGCTCGAGCTGCTCCTCGACGATCGGACGGAGCGTGCGGCCCCGGATCGCCAGGTTGGCGTAGCCGAAGTCGTCGGTGCGCGTCGCTAGGACCTCCGCCACCCGATCGGCCCATCCGCGCACGCCGTTGGGCCGACTCGGGTCGGGGTCGCCGACGCCTTCGGTGAAGGAGTCGCCGAGGGCGACGTACCGGTGGAAGACGGGAGCACTCACGTCGCGCATTGTGCCCGAGCAGGGCGAGGACGACGCGAGCGGACCCGGTAGCCTGCGACCGTGCTGCTGAGCGACCGCGACATCCAGGCCGACATCGACGCCGGCCGGATCGTGATGGAGCCCTGGGATCCGGCGATGATGCAGCCGTCGTCGATCGACGTCCGGCTCGACCGCTACTTCCGGGTCTTCGAGAACCACCGCTACCCGCACATCGACCCGGCCGCCGACCAGTCCGACCTGACCCGGCTGGTGGAGCCTGACGGTGACGAGCCGTTCATCCTGCACCCGGGTGAGTTCGTGCTCGGTTCGACGTACGAGATGGTCACGCTGCCCGACGACGTGGCCGCGCGGGTGGAGGGCAAGTCCTCGCTCGGCCGCCTCGGGCTGCTGACCCATGCGACCGCCGGCTTCGTGGACCCCGGGTTCTCCGGCCACGTCACCCTCGAGCTCGCTAACGTGGCGACGCTGCCGATCAAGCTCTACCCGGGCATGAAGATCGGGCAGTTCTGCTTCTTCCGGCTCTCGTCGCCGTCGGAGCACCCCTACGGCTCGGAGAAGTACGGCTCGCGCTACCAGGGGCAGCGCGGCCCGACACCGTCGCGGTCGTTCCAGAACTTCTACCGGACCCCGATCTGATGTCCCCGACCCTGCCCGCGGTGACCGTCGCGGTCCTCGGCGGGACCGGTCCGCAGGGTCGTGGCCTGGCCCGCCGCTGGGGGGCGGCCGGCCTGTCGGTGGTGATCGGGAGCCGGTCGGCCGAGCGGGCGGCGGAGACCGCCGCCGAGCTCGCGGAGGCAACCGGTGGAGACGTGCGCGGCGCCGCCAACCATGACGCGGCGGCGGCCTGCGACGTCGTGGTCCTGGCGGTGCCGTACGACGGTCACGCCGATCTGCTGCGCGCGCTCGCGCCGGCGTTGGCGGGCAAGGTCGTCGTGGACTGCGTGAACCCGATCGGCTTCGACCAGCAGGGCGCCTATGCACTTCCTGTCGACGAGGGCTCAGCGGCTCAGCAGGCGTCCGCGATCCTCACCGGCACGACCGTGGTGGCGGCCTTCCACCACGTCAGTGCGGCCCTGCTCGACGACCCCGACGTGTCCTCGGTCGACACCGACGTGATGGTGCTGGGCGACGACCGCGACGCGACCGACCTGGTTGCGGCGCTGGCCGACGCCATACCGGGCATGCGGGGCGTGTACGGCGGGCGGTTGCGCAACGCGCACCAGGTCGAGGCCCTGACCGCCAACCTGATCAGCGTGAACCGGCGCTACAAGGCGCATGCCGGCATCCGGGTCACCGACATCTGAGTCTCGACGGGCTCGACGAACTCCCCCGCCGACAGACGGCAGGAAGCCGACCGCAGATGTCTGCGATCGGCTTCCCTCTGGCCGGCTGTCGGAAAGGGTCACAGCCAGCTCAGGCGGCGGACCTTGCGGTGCCGACGGCGTACGCCGGTGGGCTGGGGCCGGTGCGTCGGGTGGATCCGGTCCTCGATCAGGTAACGGGCCTGAGCCTCGATGACGGTGGTGTTCATGGCAGTACTCCTTTCGGTGTGGGTGGTGGTCAGACCTGCGTCAGGACGATGTCGCCGCTGACGGTGCGGGCCTGAAGCTCGATGTGGTCCTGGCCTTCCTTCGGTGCCCCGACGCTCTCGAGGTCGGAGCGGAGCGAGCCGGTGACGGTGTTGATGTCGGCCCAGACCGGGGTGCCGGCCGGGATGCCGATCTGGACGTCGCTGCTGGCGCCCTTGGCGCTGACCTTGCCGCGGCGCGCCGTACCGATGGTCAGGTCGCCACTGCCGGTGGACAGCGATACGTCGGCATTGGCGGTGACGACGTTGAGGTCGCCGGATCCGGTCTTGACGACGGTGCGGCCGTTGGTGGTGCCGACCTCGACGTCGCCGGAGCCGGTGGAGATGTTCAGCTCTCGCAGGCAGCTGCCCACCGACACGTCGCCCGAGCCGCTCTTGACGTTGAGCTCTGCGTGAGCCTCGGAGACCTCGACATCGCCTGAACCGGTGTCGACCGACGCGGCGCCCGAGAAGGTGTCGCAGGTGACGTCGCCCGAGCCGGTCTTGAGCCTGGCATCGCCAACCTGGCCCTCGACCTCGATGTCGGCGCTGCCGGTCTTGACCATGACCCTGCTGTCCGTGGGCAGGCTGACCCGGACGTCTAGGGCGTTCTCCTTGCTGAAGAAACCGCCGCCGTGCCGGGGCCCGATCACCCGGAGCGCGCTGCCCTCGAAGGTGACGGTCACCTCGTCGGCGTCGGGGCCCTCCACGTCGACCGTTACCTCGGTGGTGTCGGCCGCGGAGATGCGGACCCGACCCTTGCCGATCTCGACGATCAGGTCGATGGGCTGGTTGGCTTCGAACTGGCGGTTCATGGTTCCTCCTGGTGTGAGCCGTGCGTGAGCAGGGTGTGGTCTACCGGGGGAGCGGCCTGTGCGCCGTCCCCGTGGGATCTGGTGGTGTTGTGCGACCGGCTCAGAGCCAGCCGGTCATGCGCTTGTTGCCGCGCCCCTTCGAGTTGCCGAACGGGTCGCCGCCGAAGAAGGGGATGCTCGACAGGTCGACGTCGATGTTGATCGCGCCGTCGCGGGTGGCCATCCGGACGATGTTGACCAGCCAGGTGTTGAGGGACTGGCCTGCCTCCCCTGCCCGCTCCTCGGCCTTGGCCTTGACCGACTCGGGGATCCGCAGGGTGATCCGGGACAGGTTGCCGTCGTCGAGGTCGTCGGGGGCCGGCGGCGGCGGCGGTGCAGGGGCGGTCGGCGCCGCGACGTGGACGACGAAGTCGAGCTCGCGGCAGTTGAGCCGGACGTCGACGCCACCGTTGGGCATCTCGGCGGTGATCTCGGCCGCGGCCTGCGAGACCGCCTCCATGATCGCCAGACGGGCACTGGAGTCGAGGGCGAAGGTGAGCCGCTCGGCGGCCTGGCGGGTCTCGTCATCGGCGGAGTCGGCAGCGGAGACCAGCGAGCTCCGGAGGCTGTCGACGTAGGGCGTGATGTCCATGTGCATCATCCTGACATCATTGTGACATCACGTCAAGCCTTCGTGACATCAATTTGTTGTCAGGTGATGTCAGGACTCCGAAAGCAGAAGATCCACCGCCACGATCTGGCCGACGTCGTTGTAGTACACGTCGACCTCGAAGGTGGGTACGCACGAGCCCGGGTCCGGGACGATCGCGACCACATGGCTCCCGCCGGTGTCGCGCGGCGGGCCGGCGCGGGTTGGCAGGCAGAAGCCGGGATCGCCGCCGGTCGGCGGCGGCTCGATGCGCAGACCGCCGCCGGAGT
The DNA here is from genome assembly GCA_036741335.1 of Nocardioides sp. Classification (GTDB taxonomy): domain Bacteria; phylum Actinomycetota; class Actinomycetes; order Propionibacteriales; family Nocardioidaceae; genus Nocardioides. The sequence goes on from DAINSL010000042.1 coordinate 15,294, forward strand.
CGACGTACGACGCGATCGAGGTCAGGGCGGAGAGTCGGCAGGCCCGAGGACCCAGGCCGCTGCACATCTGCCACGCCGTGCGATCCGGGACCTGGTTGGCCGTGATCGTGGAGAAGTACCGGTGCCCGAGGTACAGGCGGACCGGCGTATCCACGGGCAGCACGTCGCTCTCGCCACGGGCGAAGGCGACGAATCGATGACCGATCCCGTCGGGATCGGTGCCGGTCATCGTGGCGGAAGCGGTAGTCCGCTGGACCGGACTGTTCGGCGAGCCCTGGTAGGTCAGCCGGACGGCTGTCACTGATCCGGACCGATCGAGACGTTCCTCGATGGACCAGTGCGGGAACGGGTCCGGACCGTTGAACTCATAGCCGATCCTGAAGGAGAAGCGCTTCGACCCCTCGGAGCTGGCAAAGAGCTTGAGGACCATCGGCTTGCCGTTCGGCTTCCTCCAGGGCTGCCGGAGCGCTCCCGTGATCACGTCGAGGGCCGACCCTGGGCATTCCGGCTGGCTGGAGTCGCACGTCGGCCACGCGTCGGGATCGCTCGCCGCGTCTCCCGACACGGTCATCGCCTGCTGGTCGTTGACCTGGAGCACGACGTGGTCCGCGAACACTGGTGTCGGTCCGGACCCGGTGGCCAGGTCAACCACGCGCCACGGCTGCTCGCGATCCGCGTACGGCGCGATGGGTTCGGGGCACGGCAGTCCTTCGGCGTCGGCGACGACGAGCGTCACAGAGGATCCGGCGGACAGCTGCGTGTCGGCTGCCGGACGCGTGCGCAGGGCCCGACCCGACACCTCCCCGCAGGTCCTGAGACGGTGGATGACCGGGTGTAGACCCGCATCCTCCAGGCGTCGCTGCGCCCCAGCTGCGTCGTACCCGAAGACGGTCGGGACGTGGACCTCGCCCGACGGGCCGGGGCCGGCCGGGCCGGATCCGTGCCGGGCGAGACCGGCGACACCGAGCCCGCCGGCGATCAGGGTCACGGCGGCCGCCGCGGCCAGGACGGCGGTGCGTCGGCCTCGCGTTGGTTGCAGGGGCGCCGCCGGGGCGACGTCGATGGTGTCGGCGGCCTGCTGGAGGAGGTCGCGGGCTTCGGTGTCGGTGGGCATCAGCTGCTCCTCACGTTCTGGTCGTCGGCGAGCAGAGCCAGGCCGCGCGCGGCTCGGCTCTTCACCGTCCCCGGCGCGATGCCGAGGACGCGTGCGATGTCGGCCTCGGACAGGTCGGCGTAGTAGCGGAGCACGAGCACCTCGGGGTGTTCCTTGCTCATGGCGGCGAGGGCACGTCGTACGGCGAGGCCGGTGGTCGGGTCGGCCACCGACTCCTCCGTCGGCTCGGGCAGGTCAGCGGTGGGTCGTTCGCCGTGCCAGCGCCGAGCGCGCTGGTCGTGGAGCGTGTTGACGAGGATCCGGTAGGCGTACGCGTCGGGTCGCTCGGCCCGGGAGACCCGCCGCCAGGAGCGGAAGATCTTCAGCAGGGTCGCCTGGACGAGGTCCTCGGCGTCGGGTTGGGGACAGCCGAGCAGTACGGCGCTGCGCACCAGCGTGGCGCGCCGCGCGGCGACGTACTCGCTGAACTCCACCCGGCGCGCCTCCCTGTCCTGCACCTTAGGACTGGCGAGGGGTGCCGTTTGGTTCCCTCAGAGGTCGAAGAGCGAGCCGCCCTCGTTGATGTCGACGTCCGTGCGCGGCTTCGGCGCGTCGGCCGCGGGCTTGGGCTTCTCCTCGGGCTCCGCGGCTACCTCCTGCTCGGGTTGCTCCTCGGCGCCCGCGGCCGCGGTGGCCAGGGCGCTGATGTCGGCCCCGGTCGGCCGGTTGTCGTCGGCGGTCGACGGAGGAGGTTCGTCCGCAGCAGGTGCCGGAGATCCTCCTTCGTCGGTGGACTCTGGCTCGGGTTCCGTCTTGGCCTCCTCGGGGCCGATGTCGAAGAGTGATCCCCTCGCGGGGATCTCGGCCGGCGCCTTCGCCGCTGGCTCGGGTTCGGATTGCGCGGACGTCCGCTCCGAACTGTCGTTGGCCGCAGGCGGGGGCTCAGACTCGGCGGTGGGCTCGGGTTCCTCGGGAGCGATGTCGAAGAGCGACCCGCCCGCGGGGACATCTGCCGTCGGCTCGGGTGATGGCGGTACGACGGTGTCAGCGGGCGACTCCGTGGTACCGCCGTCCTGGGTGTCGGTCTCCTCGCTGCGCGCTGCGGGCTCGGCGGCGGCAGGGGCAGTAGCCGAGGAGTCGGCGCGGCCGGCCCGGGTCGCGGACTCGCCCTTCACCGACGCCAGCAGCATCTGCGCGACGTCGAGGACCTCGACCTCCTCGCGGGCGTGGCCGTCGGCCTGCTCGGCGGCCAGCCCGTCGGAGAGCATCACTCGGCAGAACGGGCAGCCGACGGCGATCTGGTCGGCGCCGGTACCCACCGCCTCCTTGGTGCGGTTGGTGTTGATCCGTTCCCCGATGTTCTCCTCCATCCACATCCGGGCACCGCCGGCACCGCAGCAGAAGGAGCGTTCGGCGCTGCGCTCCATCTCGACGTACGACGCTCCGGGCAGCACCTGCAGGAGCTCGCGCGGCGGCTCGTAGACCTGGTTGTGGCGACCCAGGTAGCACGGGTCGTGGTAGGTGATGGTCCGCTTCGCGGCGCCCGCGCCCTCGGCGACCGGCGTCAGCTTGCCCTCGCGCACCAGGCGGTTGAGCAGCTGGGTGTGGTGGACGACCTCGAGCTCGAGACCGAAGTCCCGGTACTCGTTCTTCAGGGTGTTGAAGCAGTGGGCACAGGTGGTGACGACCTGCTTGACCTTGTGCCCGGTGAGGGTGTCGACGTTCTGCTGCGCCAGGCCCTGGTAGATGAACTCGTTGCCCGCACGCCGCGCCGGGTCGCCGGTACAGGTCTCTCCGTTGCCCAGCACGCCGAACGTGATGCCGGCGATGTGGAGCAGCTCGGCGACCGCGCGTGTGGTCTTCTTGGCGCGGTCCTCGTAGGCGCCGGCGCAGCCGACCCAGAACAGCCAGTCGACCGACTCCAGCGACTCGAGGTCCTCGCCGACGACCGGCACGTCGAACTCCAGGCCCTTGGCCCAGTCCATGCGCGCCGTGGCCGACATGTTCCACGGGTTGCCCTTGCCCTCGAGGCCCTTGAACAGCGCGTTGAGCTCGGCCGGGAAGTTGTTCTCGACCAGTACCTGGTAGCGGCGCATGTCGACGATGTGGTCGACGTGCTCGATGTCGACGGGGCACTGTTCCACGCACGCGCCGCACGTCGTACAGGACCACAGGACGTCCGGGTCGATCACGCCGTACATCGACTCGTCCCCGATCAGCGGACGCTCCGACTCCGTGCGCGCCTTCTCGGGTACGTCGGCCCCGTCGCTCGCCAGCAGGACCGGGGCCGACGCCATCGCGTGGTCGCGGAGGTTCATGATCAGCAGCTTGGGAGACAGCGGCTTCTCGGTGTTCCAGGCCGGGCACTGCGACTGGCAGCGGCCGCACTCGGTGCAGGTGGTGAAGTCGAGCAGGCCCTTCCAGGTGAAGTCGCCGATCGACCCGACGCCGAGCCTCGCGTCCTCGTCGAGGTCGTCGATGTCGTCGAGGGTCACCGGCTTGCCGGCGGAGATCAGCGGCTTGACCGCGCCGAGCGCGACCGGGTGTCGTCCGAAGAGCACGTTGAGCGGCGCCACGAAGATGTGCAGGTGCTTGGAGTTGAGCACGAAGATCAGGAACACCAGCATCACGCCGATGTGCAGCAGCAGGCCGACTCCCTCGAGGAACTCCAGGGCGCCGTGCGACATCCCGTCGAGCACGTTGCCGACGCCGATCGAGATGAACGCGCCCTTCTTGTAGGGCAGGTTGCCGAGCCCGGAGGAGGCGCCGCGGAACAGGAACATCGTCCAGATGACGTTGAAGATCATGAACAGCGTGATCCACGCGCCACGGAGGTGCGAGCCGAAGAAGCGCGACCGTCGGCCGAGGTCCGCGGGCGCGTTGCGCAGCCGGATCACCACGAAGGTCGCGATCCCGAAGAACGCCATCATCGCGATGAAGTCCTGGGCGAAGCCGAGCACCGCCCAGTGCCCGACCAGCGGAATCGACCAGTCGAGCTGGTCGCCGCCGAACAGCAGAGAGATCAGCGAGCCGTAGGCCTCGAGGTAGACCGTCGCCAGGATCACAAATGCCCAGAACACGAAGAAGTGGGCCGCGCCCGGGACGCTCCACTTGAGCAGCTTCTTCTGCCCGAACACCTCGACCAGCTGGGTCTTCAACGCACTGCCGAGTCGGCCGGTGACGCCGGCGATCCGGTCCGGGGCCGGCTGACCGCTGGTGATCAACCGGTACAGGAACCACACCCGGCGCCCGGCGAAGGGCAACGCGATCGCGTTGAGCAGGAGCCCCAGGATCAGTACGGCGGTCACAGTCACTCCCTGTGGTCGGGGACATCACGGACGGTGGTCGGCGCCGAGACTACGGCCATTGCGTCCCGAGGGTCAGCGCCGGACGACCCCCGGATCGTACCCACAGGTAACTTCGAGAATGCCGTGCAGTGGCCGACGTCTCAGGCCGAACCGCCGAGCCTCCGGGTCAGCGATGCGGCAGCACGCCGTACCTCGTCGGCCAGGCGATCCGGGTCGTCGGCGCCGTCGTGGTCCGGGTAGGTCAGCGCGACCCCGGCCACCGGGTGCTGGTTGTGGTCGAGCACCGGCGCGGCGACGCTCGCCAGTCCCGGTGTGACCTCTCCCTCCTCTGTGGCGTAGCCCCGTCGACGCGTCTCGGACAGCACCGACCGCAGGGCGCTGAGCGTGCGCGGTCCGGTGCCGTGCCGGTCGACGAACGAGGCGGCGTCGGGGTAGAGCGCCCGCACCTGGGCAGGTGGCAGCGCGGACAGGATGGCGCGACCGCTCGCGGTCAGGTGGGCGGGCAGGCGTACTCCGACATCGGTGACGAGCGGAGGGCGCCCGGGAGCGCGCTCCTCGACGACGTACAGCACGTCGCGACCATGCAGCACCGCGAGGTGAGCGGTCTGACCGGTCCGGTCGACGAGGTCGGTCAGCAGCCGTCGGCTGATCCGCTGGAGCGGCTCCTGGCGGCTGAACCCGCTGCCGACCTCGAACGCCGCCACACCCAGGCCGTAGCGGTGCTCGTCGGGCAGGTGGACGACGAAGCCCTCCTCGATCATCGCGGCCAGGAGGTGGTACGCCGTGGAGCGGGGCAGCCGGCAGGCTCGGGTGATCCGGCCCAGCGGCACCGGGTCCGGCTGGCTGGCCAGGAAGCGCAGCACTCGCAGCGTCCTCGTCGCCGCCGGCACCTGACCCATGCCGGGATCGTGCCACGCCCGTGGTCACCGCCGGCGACCACCAGCGAGGCTCAGTCGGTGGTGCGCGTGCTCTCGCCGGACGTCTCCGGGGGCGTCTCGCCGTCGGTGGTGTCGTCGGTGGACGTGGTCTCCTCCGCTGCGGCCCGGTGGCTGCCGGGCGCTGCGCCCTCGGGCGCCGCGCGGTCGGCCTGGGTGGCGGCGGTGCCGGTGTCGTCGCCCGTGGTCTCGTCGTTCCACACGCTCGGCTCGTAGTCGGCCGACCGGGTGTTCACGTCGGGGTCGACCTGGTCGGCCTCGCGCAGCTTGTCCTCGTAGCTGGCCTGCTCTACCTGGTGGCCCTGCTCGGCGGCGGCTGCCCGCTCCGCGGCGCGCTCGGCCTCGGCCTTGGCCAGCTCGGCCTGGGCTCGTGCCTCCTCTGCCTCGCGCTGCGACTCGCTGAGTCCGCCGGCCTGGGTGGTCGCCTCGGTACGCAGCTCCTCGGCACGGGTGCGGTGCTGCTCGGTGCGCTTGCTTCTCGTCATCGACACGAGCGCGACGATCGCCAGTACGACGACCACGATCACGATGACCCAGACGAGCCACATCGGCGTTCTCCCCACCTCAAGTGCCCCGGACGGCCCGGCGCCGCCTCGACAGTAGACCGAGGCGGGCCACCGATCCCCACCCGGAGGGGTGATCGGAAGAGGGGGCAGCGGGGTCGCGGGTGGGGGGACTTGGACCCCGCTGTCTCAGGAGGTCACGCATCTGCGGCGCCTGTGTCTCGTATCCCAGACGCACCTCGATGTCCGCCGCTGGCGCGGCCGAGCACCTCGGGAGTTGGATGGCGGCATGGAGACGGTGCATGTGGGCGTGGGGCCGGTGTCGTTCGCGGAGGTCGTCGCGGTGACCCGCGGGGGCGCGGCGGTCGAGCTCACCGATGAGGCCCTGGAGGCGATCGACCGGGCCCGGGCAGTGGTCGAGCGGCTGGCCGCCGCTCCGGACC
>DAINSL010000042.1:21585-23282 GCA_036741335.1 Nocardioides sp.
GGATCTCGACCGGCTTCGGTGCGCTGGCGACCCGCCACATCCCCACCGAGATGCGCGAGCAGCTCCAACGGTCCCTGATCCGCTCGCACGCCGCGGGTTCCGGCCCGGAGGTCGAGCGCGAGGTGGTGCGCGGGTTGATGCTGCTGCGCCTCTCGACGCTCGCGACCGGGCACACCGGCGTACGACGTGAGACGGCGCAGCTGCTGGCCGCACTGCTGTCCGCGGGGATCACGCCGGTGGTGCGCGAGTACGGCTCGCTCGGCTGCTCCGGTGACCTGGCCCCGCTTGCGCACTGCGCGCTCGCCCTGATGGGAGAGGGCGACGTGCGAGATGCCTCCGGCGACCTGGTCCCCGCACGCGACGCACTCGCCTCGACCGGGCTGGAGCCGGTCCGGCTCGTGGCCAAGGAGGGGCTCGCGCTGATCAACGGGACCGACGGCATGCTCGGCATGCTGGTCCTGGCGGTCACCGACCTGCGCCGGTTGCTGAAGGTCGCCGACATAGCGGCGGCGATGAGCGTCGAGGCACAGATGGGCACCGACCGGGTCTTCGCAGCGGAGCTCCAGGCGCTGCGTCCTCAGGTCGGTCAGGCGCTGTCCGCGGAGAACCTGACCGCAGTCCTGGCGGGCTCCGGGGTGATGGCGAGCCACCGCGACGACCGCTTCCACCGGGTGCAGGACGCCTACTCGTTGCGCTGCTCGCCGCAGGTGCACGGGGCTGCCCGCGACACCGTCGAGCACGCCGCGATCGTCGCGGGCCGCGAGCTGGCCAGCGCGGTCGACAACCCGGTCGTCGTGGTCTCACCGGGCTCGACCGATGGCGACGGCCGGGTCGAGTCGAACGGCAACTTCCACGGCGCCCCGATCGCCTACGTCCTCGACTTCCTGGCCATCGTCGCGGCCGACGTCGCCTCGATCTCGGAGCGCCGCAGTGACCGGTTCCTGGACCGGGCCCGCAACCACGACCTCCCGCCGTTCCTCGCCGACGACCCCGGTGTGGACAGCGGCCTGATGATCGCCCAGTACACCCAGGCCGCGATCGTCTCGGAGCTCAAGCGCCTTGCCGTGCCGGCCAGCGTCGACTCGATCCCGTCGAGTGCGATGCAGGAGGACCACGTCTCGATGGGGTGGTCGGCCGCGCGCAAGCTCCGCCGGTCGGTCGACGGTCTCACCCGCGTGGTGGCGATCGAGGTGATGACCGCGTCTCGCGCACTCGCCCTCCGGGTGTCCACGGGACCCACCGCGGGCACGGACCCGGCGCCGGCCACCGGTGCCGTCGTACGCCTGCTGCAGGAGCACGGTGTCGGGGCTCCCGGTCCCGACCGCTTCCTCTCGCCCGAGATCGAGACGGCCGTGGAGCTGGTCGCGTCGGGTGCCGTCCTCGCCGCCGTCGAAGAAGTGATCGGAGAGCTGAACTGATGGTCTCGACAGGCTCGACCAACGACAGACTGCCCATCCACGCGCCGCACGGCACGGAGCTGTCGGCGAAGAGCTGGCAGACCGAGGCGCCGCTGCGGATGCTGATGAACAACCTCGACCCCGAGGTGGCCGAGCGGCCCGAGGACCTCGTCGTGTACGGAGGCTCCGGGAAGGCTGCGCGCAACCACGACGCGCTGAAAGCGATCGTCCGTTCGCTGCTGACGCTCGGAGACGACGAGACGCTCCTCGTCCAGAGCGGGAAACCCGTCGGTGTTCTTC
>DAINSL010000043.1:0-22784 GCA_036741335.1 Nocardioides sp.
CCGACTACAACATCCTGATGATCGCGCGCCTCCGGAGGAGGCGCGTGGGGGCCTGGACGGGCGACGCGCGGCCGCGGAGGCGGTCAAGCATGCGGGCCCGACCGTGGCCGCAGCCGGGCTGATCCTGGCCGGGACGTTCGCCTCGCTGATGCTGGGCGGCAACGCCCTGCTGACGGCGCTGGGCTTCTCGATCTCCTTCGGCATCTTCGTCGCGGCGTTCGTGATGGCGATGTTCTTCACGCCGTCCCTGACCGCCCTGATCGGGCACGGGGCGTGGTGGCCGGGGCACGGGGACGAGACGGTCGAGGAGTAATCGAGTAGGGACTGTCGGAGGATCTTTGTAGGGTCATGCATCGTGTCCTCCCTGCCACTGCCCGAGTCGATGATCCGGGCCCGTGACCTGCGCAAGTCGTTCGCCTCCAAGACCGGTGAGACGGTCGAGGCGGTCAGGGGCATCGACATCGACGTACGACGTGGCGAGGCGTTCGGCTTCCTCGGCCCCAACGGCGCCGGCAAGTCCTCGACGATGCGGATGATCGCCGCGGTCTCGCCGGTCACCGGGGGAGAGCTGCGCATCCTCGGCATGGACCCTGCCGCGGACGGCCCGGCGATCCGGGCCCGGATCGGTGTGTGCCCCCAGGAGGACACCCTCGACAACGAGCTGAACGTCTTCGACAACCTCTACGTCTACGGTCGCTACTTCGGCATACCCAAGGGCGAGGTGCGCTCCCGCGCCGAGGAGCTGCTCGAGTTCGTCCAGCTCACCGAGAAGCGCCGGTCGAAGGTCGAGGATCTCTCGGGCGGGATGAAGCGGCGGCTCACCATCGCCCGCTCGCTGATCAACCGGCCCGAGCTGCTGCTCCTCGACGAGCCGACCACCGGGCTCGATCCGCAGGCCCGGCATGTCCTGTGGGACCGGCTGTTCCGGCTCAAGCAGCAGGGCGTGACGCTGGTGATCACGACCCACTACATGGACGAGGCCGAGCAGCTGTGCGACCGCCTCGTGGTGATGGACCAGGGCGTCATCGCGGCCGAGGGTTCGCCTCTCGACCTGATCCGCGAGCACTCCACCCGCGAGGTCGCCGAGCTCCGCTTCCCGGTCGGCGACCACGAGGCGACGGCCGAGAAGATCGCCGACCTCGGCGACCGCACCGAGGTCCTTCCCGACCGGATCCTCGTCTACAGCGACGACGGCGAGGAGGTGCTGGCGAAGGTCCACGAACGCGGGCTCGACCCGATCGCCACACTGGTCCGCCGCTCCACCCTGGAGGACGTCTTCCTGCGGCTCACGGGGCGGACGCTGGTGGACTGATGAGTGTGGTCTCGACAAGCTCGACCGGCGGTGGGCGACTGACCCCGCTGCAGGGCGTGGCCCGGCAGTTCGACTACTGGCGGACGGTCTACCTGCGCACCTGGAAGGGCTCGGTCATCACGTCCTTCGTGTCGCCGCTGTTCTACGTGCTCGCGATGGGCGTGCTGCTCGGCGGTTTCGTCCACGTCGCGCCGGCACGCCTCGAGGGCGCGACGTCGTACCTCGCGTTCATCGTGCCCGGCCTGATCGCGGCCCAGGCGATGCAGTCGGCGGTCTTCGAGACGACCTACCCCGTGATGGGCGCGATCAAGTGGCACAGGAGCTTCTACGCCCAGCTCGCCTCGCCACTCGAGGTGCGCGACCTCGCCAACGCGATGCTGCTGTTCACCTTGTTCCGGGTCGGGAGCACCTGCGGCGTCTACTTCCTGGTGATGGCGCCGTTCGGGGTGTTCGAGTCCTGGTGGGGTCCCGTGCTGGCCTGGCTCGCCACGATGCTGACCGGCATGGCCTTCGCCACGTGGACCTTCGCGTTCAGCGCCTACGTGCGCAGTGAGGCTTCGTTCGGGCTGATCTTCCGGCTCGGCCTGATCCCGCTGTTCCTGTTCTCGGGCTCGTTCTTCCCGATCGGCAACCTCGGCAGCTGGGGCGCATGGGTGGCGCGCTGCACACCGTTGTGGCACGGGGTCAACATGACCCGGATGCTGTGCCTCGACCACATCGACGTCTCGACCGCCCTGGTCAACGCCGCGGTGCTGCTGGCCGTGCTGGTTTCCGGCTGGTTCGTGGCCGTCCGCACGCTGACCCGCAGGCTCGAGACATGAGGGCCCCGACCGACTCGCCGCTGCGCCCTTGGGAGGGCACCGGCCTGCTGGTGATGCGCAACTACATCACCTACAAGAGCGCCTGGAAGCTGTTCCTCACCGGCTTCCTCGAGCCCGTCTTCTACCTGTTCTCGATCGGCATCGGCGTCGGCAAGCTGATCCACGCGTTCGAGGTCAACGGCCACGCGATCCCGTACGCCGAGTTCGTCGCGCCGGGGATGCTCGCCGCCTCGGCCTTCAACGGCGCGCTGATGGACTCGACGTTCAACGTCTTCTTCAAGCTGAAGTACGAGAAGCTCTACGACCAGATGCTGGTGACGCCGCTGACCACCTCCGACATCGCGCGGGGGGAGATCGTCTGGGGTCAGCTGCGCGGCGCCAGCTACTCCGTGGCGTTCCTGGTCGTGATGTGGGGCCTGGGGCTGGTGCACTCCTGGTGGGCCGTGCTGGCCTTCCCGGCGACGTTGCTGATCGGGTTCGCCTTCAGCGCGGTCTGCATGGGACTGACCACGTGGATGAACTCCTGGCAGGACTTCGACAAGATCACGCTCGCCCAGCTACCGCTCTTCCTCTTCTCCGGCACGTTCTTCCCGGTCACGGCGTTCCACGGCGCCCTGCGTTGGGTCGTGGAGGCCACCCCGCTCTACCGCGGCGTCGTGCTGTGCCGCGAGCTGACGACCGGAGTGATCACCTGGGAGTCCGGAGTCTCGGTCGTCTACCTCGTGCTGATGGGGCTGATCGGCATGGCCGTCGTACGCCGCCGGCTCGACACCCTGCTGCTGACCTGACCCATCCGGTCAGCCGACGAAGTCCTGGGTGGCGTTGGTGACCCCGTTGGTCGCCACCCAGCCGGAGACCCCGATCCGGTGAGGGAGATCTCGGCGCGCTCTTGTCAATCGAGCGAGACCGTCGAACCATCTAGGTCATGGCGCGACAGTCGGTGGCCGGCAACGAGGGAGGGCCGGACGTCGTGTACGTCGGCAGCCCGCCGCCCGACGACGAGACCCGACGCACCCGGCGGATGGTGGCCCTTGTCTCGCTGGCCGTCGTCCTCCTCGTGACGGCGACGGTCGTCACCCTGGAGCGTGCGGGCCGGCAGCAGGCGGCCGGACCGCGGGGAGTCGGCCCGACCTCGCCGACCGCGCCGAGCGGGTCGACCGGCACCGCGCGGGTCCCGGTCCCGCCGGTCGCGAACCTGCACGCCAACGGCGCGCTGTTCGGCTTCGGGGGGAGCGACGTCGACGACGCGCAGCACCTGCACGTCCCACCGCTCAGGTTGCGCTCGTCGCCGACGTGGTCCCCGGACGGATCGCGTCTGGCGGTGCTCGACGACCACTGGATCCTGGTCACCCGCGTCGCCACCGGCGCGTCCCACCGGATCGCCTGCCCGTCGTGCCGCGAGATCTCGTGGTCCCCGGACGGGAGGGTGTTCGCGGCCGCGCCGGTCGAGAGCGGGTCCCTCGGCCTCGTGGACGCCCGCACCGGCGAGCTCACCACCATCCCCGTGCGATCCGTGGACGCGGTCCTGTCGCTGACCTGGCCCCCGACTCGAACGAGCTGGCATTCCTCGCGAACGCGGGCGGCGGCCACTCGGGTGTCTTCACGATCCGGCCCGACGGCACCAGCCTGACCGAGATCGTGGGGCTGCAGACCCACTACCCGAAGGGCGGCTCCGGAGCCACCAGTGCCCTCCAGGTCCGCTGGTCCCCGACGGGCAGGCGGCTGGCGGTGCTCACGGCGACACCCGACCCACCGGACGGTCCACCGCCGATCAGCCTCTACCGACTCCGCGTGGTCACCATCCACCCGGACGGATCCGCGCTGAGAGGGCTGGTCGGTGACGGTCGCTGCATCTGCACCGCCTTCACGCCCGACCTGGCGTGGTCGCCGGACGGTACGACGCTCGCCCTGCTGTCCCAGCACCGGCGCCACAGCCTGGTCCGGCGGGACGGAGACGGGCACCGGCTGCGGGTCCGCTTCGTCCGCGGCAGTGGCTCCCTCAGCTGGCAGCCACTCTGACCTGCGGCGAGGTCGCGTCCACCCGGGGACCGCGTGGCGGCGCTCCGTTTGCGAGGATGTCTCGCGTGACGGTTCACGACGGCGTACTCGAGCCCGACACCAAGGACTGGACCTGGGTGCTGGAGCGACCGTGCGAGGAGTGCGGTCTCGACGTCACGGCCATCGAGCGCCATGACCTTCCCCATGCGTTCCGGGCCAACGCCCAGGTGTGGCTGGCTCTGCTGGCCGACCCGGCCGTCGCCGAGCGCACCCGACCCGACCGCTGGTCCACCCTGGAGTACGCCTGCCACGTGCACGACCTCCACCAGATCTTCCACGACCGGGTGTCGTCGATGCTCGTCGAGGACACGCCGCACTTCGCGAACTGGGACCAGGACGAGACGGCACTCGACAAGCGCTACCGCGGGCAGATGGCGTCGATCGTCGGGCCGACGCTGCTGGCCGCGGCGTACGCCGTGGGCGATCTCTACGCCTCCATCCCGCCGTTGTCGTGGCATCGCCCAGGGGTGCGCAGCGACGGCAGCGAGTTCACCGTCGAGAGCCTCGGGCGCTACCACCTGCACGACGTCGTCCACCACCTGCACGACGTGCGGGACACCGCGGCCGGCGCCACGGTCCGTGCCTACGACGGCTCCGCGGCCGAATACCGCGACGGGACGCGAGACCTGCCGGATCCCGTCGTGGCCGCGATCGGCCGCCTCGCCGGCGTGCTCCCGGCCGGTGCGCGGGTGCTCGAGATCGGCAGCGGTCCCGGGCGCGACGCCCGCGCGCTGGAGGAGGCCGGGCTGAGCGTCCGGCGTACCGACGTCACACCAGGCTTCGTCTCGATGATGCGATCCGAGGGCCACGACGCCGACGTGGTCGACCCGCTGACCGACGACCTCGACGACCCGGCCGCGCCCCGCACGGTGTACGACGCGGTCTGGGCCAACGCCTCCCTCTTGCACGCACGTCGCGAGGACCTGCCGACCGTGCTCACCCGCCTCGCCGGCGCCACAAAACCCGGCGGGCTGCTGTACGCGTCCCTGAAGGAGGGTGACGGCGAGAGCTGGTCGGTGCACGGCACCATCTCGGCGCCGCGGTTCTTCACCTACTGGCGAGAAGAGCCGCTGCGCCGGGCGCTACAGGCTGCCGGCTGGTCGGTCGAACACATCGGACGCCACCCCGGGTCGAGGGGCGAGCCCTGGCTCGAGGTGCTGGCGTCGCGTTCGTGAGCCCCTGATGAGGTGCCCGTGAGACACACGGAGTTCTGGACCCGGATGGAGGCGGCCCTCGGCCCGTCGTACGCCCGGGCCTGGGCCGAGCAGTTCGTGCTCGGCGAGCTGGGTGGGCGCACGGTGTCCGAGTCGCTGGCCGCCGGGGAGCCGCCCAAGCGGGTGTGGGCCGCGGTGTGGCGCGCGCTGGGGCTGCCACCGTCGGATCGCTAGGCGTCGGCTGGAGTCGTTTCGCGAAGTCGCCGTACACCTGGCTGACCTCGAAGCCGAGGGCGACGTTGATCGCGACCATGTGCGTGGTGGTCTCAGCGTTGGTGGTGGCCACGAGCGTCTTCTCGTGGAAATGCTCGTTCATCGTCCGCAGCTGGGCGCACTTCACGGCCATGCCCAGCCGGTGACCTCGGTACCTCTGGCGCAAACGGATTGTGTCGGCGTGTCGGAGTCGGGTCGAACACGTGTTCGGGTTAGATGGTGCCTGCAGACAGCCCCGGTCCGGAGTTTTCCACAGCCCACACAGCGCATCGAGCGGGCTGTCGGTGGCCCGGTCTAGCGTCTGGCGAGACGACGCGACATCAACCTACCGATCACTGCGAGACGGGACGACGGGTCCCGGAAGAGGATGGACTGACATGGCTGGTGGAGACCGCGAGAAGGCGCTCGACGCCGCGCTCGCCCAGATCGAGAAGCAGTTCGGCAAGGGCTCCGTGATGCGCCTCGGCGAGGAGAGCCGGGCCGCGCTCGGCATCATCCCGACCGGCGCCATCGCGCTCGATGTGGCGCTCGGGATCGGTGGGCTGCCGCGCGGTCGCGTGGTGGAGATCTACGGCCCCGAGTCCTCGGGCAAGACGACCGTCGCGCTGCACGCGGTGGCCAACGCCCAGGCCGCCGGCGGCATCGTGGCCTTCATCGACGCCGAGCACGCCCTCGACCCCGACTACGCCAAGGCCCTCGGGGTCGACACGGATGCCCTGCTGGTCAGCCAGCCCGACTCCGGTGAGCAGGCGCTCGAGATCGCCGACATGCTGGTCCGTTCGGGCGCGCTCGACCTGATCGTCATCGACTCCGTGGCCGCACTCGTGCCCCGCGCCGAGATCGAGGGCGAGATGGGCGACAGCCACGTCGGTCTCCAGGCCCGGCTGATGAGCCAGGCGCTCCGCAAGATGACCGGTGCGCTCAACAACTCCGGCACCACCATGATCTTCATCAATCAGCTCCGCGAGAAGATCGGGGTGATGTTCGGGTCTCCCGAGACCACCACGGGTGGCCGGGCGCTGAAGTTCTACTCCTCGGTCCGCCTCGACGTGCGGCGCATCGAGACGCTCAAGGACGGCAACGACATGGTCGGCAACCGCACCCGGATCAAGGTCGTCAAGAACAAGGTGGCCCCGCCGTTCAAGCAGGCGGAGTTCGACATCATGTACGGCAAGGGCATCAGCCGCGAGGGCGGTCTGATCGACGTCGGCGTCGAGGCCGGCATCGTCCGCAAGGCCGGCGCTTGGTACACCTACGACGGCGACCAGCTCGGCCAGGGCAAGGAGAACGCGCGGGCCTTCCTGGTCGACAACCCCGACCTGGCCAACGAGCTGGAGAAGCGGATCCTGGAGAAGCTCGGGATCGGTCCGCAGGTCGACGCCCCGGTCGAGGTGCTGTCGGACGAGCCGATCGGTGTCGATGACTTCTGACTGGCACGGTGACGTGGCCGTGGGGGTGGCCGCCTGGACGGGCGGTGCTCCCGCGGATCCGCCACCGGACCCGGTCGCGGAGGGACCCGACGCCGACCCCGAGTCGGTGGCGCGCAAGATCCTGCTCGACGCGCTGACCGGCCAGGCCCGCAGCCGCAAGGAGCTGCGCGACAAGCTGGCCAAGCGACAGGTCCCCGACGAGCTGGCCGAGCGGCTGCTCGACCGGTTCGGCGAGGTCGGTCTGGTCGACGACGAGGCGTTCGCCCGGTCCTGGGTCGAGAGCCGGCAACGCAGCCGGGGGCTGGCGCGTCGGGCGCTCGCCCAGGAGCTGCGCCGCAAGGGCGTCGACGACGAGACGGCGCGCACGGCCCTCGACGAGCTCGACCCCGACCAGGAGGAACTGGCCGCGCGGTGGCTGGTCGCCAAGAAGGCGCGCTCGATGCGCGGTCTCGACCCGGGCGTCGCCACCCGGCGACTGGTGGGCATGCTCGCGCGCAAGGGCTACTCACCCGGGCTGGCGTTCCGGATCGTCCGCGACGAGCTGGGCGAGCACGAGGGCATCGACCAGGAGTCGTAGCCAGCCGCCCCGCGAGCGGTCCGCCATGATGTGCCCATGGACCCGCACCTGCACCGGCTGCCGCCCGGGCCGGTCGACCTCGGCGCGCTTCCGACCGACGACACGTCGGGGTTCGCAGACGGGAAGTCCGCGGGAAAGGCTGCCCTGTCGGCGCTGGGTGGCGAGCTCTCGGACCTCCAGGAGCGGTTGTTCGCCGAGCGTACGACCGGGTCGGGGCGACGCGTGCTGCTGGTCCTGCAGGGCATGGACACCTCGGGCAAGGGCGGGGTGCTGCGAGACACCGTGGGCCTGGTCGACCCCCAGGGCGTGAAGATCACCAGCTTCAAGGCTCCGACCGACGAGGAACGCACGCACCGCTTCCTGTGGCGGATCCGCAACGCAGTCCCGCAGCCGGGCTACGTCGGGGTCTTCGACCGCTCGCACTACGAGGACGTCTTGATCGTCCGCGTGCACGGCCTCGCCGAGCCCGAGACGATCGAGAGCCGCTACGACCAGATCAACGAGTTCGAGGCCGAGCTGGCGACAGAGGGCGTGGTGATCGTCAAGTGCATGCTGCACGTCTCCGCGGAGGAACAGCGTGCCCGGCTGCTGTCCCGGCTCGACAACGAGGACAAGTACTGGAAGTTCAACCCTTCGGACGTCGACGAGCGGGCACGCTGGAGCGACTACCGCACGGCGTACGAGATCGCTCTCGAGCGCACCAACACGGTGGTCGCGCCCTGGTACGTCGTTCCGTCGGACAAGAAGTGGTACCGCAACCTCGTGATCGGCGGGCTGCTGCTCGACCACCTGCGGGCGATGGCGCTGCGCTGGCCACCACCCGACTTCGATGTCGAGGAGCAGCGCCGGCGGCTGCTGGACGAGGTGCCGGTGACGTGATCGACACCGTTGCGGTGACGCGCTATGTCACGCCGCTTCGCGAGGGCGGCAGCCTGCCGGGCCTGGTCGAGGCAGACGACCTCGGCACCTACGTCTGCAAGTTCCGCGGTGCCGGCCAGGGGGAGCGGGTGCTGGTCGCCGAGGTGATCGTCAGCGGGCTGGCGACCCGTCTCGGCCTGCGCACGCCGCGGCTGGTCGGTCTGGACCTGGACCCCCAGCTGGCCCGCTACGAAGCCGACGAGGAGGTGCAGGACCTGCTCAACGCGAGTCCCGGCCTCAACCTCGGGATCGACTTCCTGCCCGGCTCGTTCGGATACGACGGCGAGATCGCGACGGGCGCCGACACGGCCGCCCGCATCCTGTGGCTCGACGCCTTCACCGCGAACGTCGACCGCACCTGGCGCAACCCCAACCTGCTGCTGTGGCACGGTGACGTGTGGGTGATCGACCACGGCGCGGCCCTCTACTTCCACCACGCCTGGCCGGGTGGCATCGGGGATCCCGGTCGGTTCGCAGCCCAGCCGTGGGACGTGCAGGGTCACGTGTTCGCCTCGTCGGTCGGCCGGTTCGCGGAGGTCGACCGCGAGGTTGGTCTGGGCGAGTCCGACCTGCGCGCCGTCCTGGCCGACGTACCCGACGAGTGGCTGATCCCGGTGCCCGGCGCCGACTCGCCCGACGCACTCCGTGACGCCTACGTCGCCTTCCTCTCGGCGCGTCTCGCGACGCGCACCTGGCTGCCCCGGGCGAGCGCCGCATGAGCGCCGCGGGCTCGATGCCCTACCAGTACGTCGTGCTGCGCTGCGTGCCGCGCGTCGACCGGGAGGAGTTCTTCAACGTCGGTGTGGTGCTCTACTGCGAGGAATCAGCGTTCCTCGACGTGGCCTGGCGGGTCGACCGCGAGCGGCTCGCCACTCTTGCTCCGGGCATCGACCTCGACCTGGTCCGCGACGCACTGGCGTTCGTCGAGGGCGTCTGCGCGGGCGACGAGCGTGGGGGAGCGGCCGCCGGGGAGAAGGCCGGCACCCGGTTCGGCTTCCTCAAGGCACCGCGCAGCACCGTGCTCCAGTCGAGCGCGGTGCACGGCGGCATGACCGGCGACCCCGCACGTCAGCTGGAGCACCTGCTGGAGCGGCTGGTCGGTTAGACCGGCACCAGCTCCACGGCACCGACGGCGTACCTCGCCAGGATCGTGCGAGCGACGGCCTCGTGGACCCCGAGCGGCTCGGCCACGGCGACCGCGCCGGCCTCGCGGGCCAGCTCGGCGGCCCGGTCGGGCAGGAAGCCCGGGGCGAGGAACAGCGAGGCGACCGCGATGTGGCGGCGGCCCTCCTTGCGGAACTGACGCACGGCCTCACCGGTCGCCGGCGGCGCCGCCGAGGCGAAGGCTGCCGTGACGGGGAGCTTGTGGTGGGAGCCCCACAGCCGGGCGAGCCGGGCCACCGACTGGTTCGAGAGCGGGTCGCTGGAGCCCGCCGCGGCCAGCACCAGCGCGTCGAGCTCGCGGACCCGCGACGACCTGAGCGCCTCGCGCATCCGGACGTCGAGCACCTCGAGGAAGCAGGGCTCGAGCCCGAGGATCGAGGTGGCCCGGACCTGGATGCCCTCGTGGCGGGCGTCGGCCTCGGCGACGGCCGCCGGGACGTCGACCTGGGCGTGGTGCGCGTCGGTCAGGAGCAGGGGGACGACCACGACCTCCTCGAAGTGGGCGCGGGCGAGCTTGTCCACGACCGTGTTGAGGGAAGGCTTGGACAGGTCGAGGAACGCGGTCTCGATGCGCAGGTCCGGGCGGAGCGCGCGGACCTCGTCGACGAGTGCCTTGATCGTCGTCGCGGACCGTGGGTCACGGCTTCCGTGAGCCAGGGCCACCAGTGCAGGAGCGGCCATCAGCGCGGCCTCCTCTCGTTGTTCGGGACGCGTCGGGTACGGCGCGTTCCGGTGGTGTGGCAACCGACGACGTTGTCGATCTCGGGGTTGAAGTCGCGGCGGGTCATCAGTGGATCCCGCACTCGGTCTTGGCGGTACCGGCCCAGCGCCCGCTGCGCGGGTCGTCACCGGGGGCGACCCGTCGGGTGCACGGAGCGCAACCGATGGAGGGGTAGCCGTCGTAGACCAGCGGGTTGACCAGCACGTGGTGCTCGTCGATGTAGCGGGCGACGTCGTCGTCGGTCCAGCGCGCCAGCGGGGAGACCTTGACCTTGCCCTTGCGGGCGTCCCAACCGACGACCGGAGCGATCACGCGGTTGTGGGTCTCGGCCCGACGCAGGCCCGTCGCCCACGCGTCGTACTCGTGCAGCGCCGCGGCCAGGGGCTGGACCTTGCGTAGTGCGCAGCAGAGGTCGGGGTCGCGCTTGTAGAGCTCCGCGCCGTACTCGGCGTCCTGCTCGGCGACGGTCTGCACGGGCGTGATCTGGATCAGGTTCACCGGCATGGTGGCGCCGACGGCGTCGGCCGTGCCGATCGTCTCGACGAAGTGGTAGCCGGTCTCGAGGAACACCACGTCGATGCCGGGCGCGACCCGGGACGCGACGTCGGCGAGGACGGCGTCACCCATCGACGATGTGATGCAGAAGCGCTCGCCGAACGTCGCCACGGCCCACTCGACGATGCTCTCGGCGGGAGCCAGCTCGAGCTCGGCCCCGACGTGGGAGACCAGCTCGCGCAGCTCTTCGGGGCTGCGGCCATCGGTGTGCGTGCCCCGGAAGTTGCGGGCGCTGGTGGTGGGCAGGGAGGTCATCGGCTCTCCCCGTGGGGACGCACGAGCCCGAGCATCTTCAGCGAGAAGGCGCGCAAGCAGGCCCGGCACTCCCAGGTCCCGTGTCCGGCCTCGTGGGGCCGGAGGTCCTCGTCGCCGCAGTAGGGGCAGTGGAAGGGGACGGCGCGTTCGCTCACCTCAGCCCACCGCCTTCGCCAAGCGGTCGTCCAGCTGCTCGAGAGGCTCACCGCGGAGCAGCTGCTCGTCCGCCCGGGCCACCCAGGTCGCGAACGACTCGTCCTCGGCGCGGTCGACCAGGAAGTTCCCGACAATGACCGAGATGTAGTCGTCCAGCCCGGCGCTGGTGACCTTGTGGGCGCGCAGCTTGCGCCCGAAGTTCGCCTGCAGCCCGGTCGCTCCGCCGAGGTGCACCTGGAACCCCTCGACCTGGCGGTCGCCGTCCATGACCAGCTGCCCCTTGAGGCCGATGTCGGCCACCTGGGTGCGGGCGCACGCGTTCGGGCAGCCGTTGACGTTGACCGTGATCGGGACGTCGAGGTCCGGGAAGCGACGCTCGAGCTCGGCGACCAGGTCGCGGGCGCGGTTCTTGGTGTCGACGATCGCGAGCTTGCAGAACTCGATGCCGGTGCAGGCCATGGTGTGGCGCCGCCAGTTCGACGGGCGGGCGGACAGCCCGACGTCGTCCAGCTCGGTCACGAGGTCCTCGACGACAGCGGGGTCGACGCCGATCAGCACGATCTTCTGGTACGGCGTGAGCCGGGCGCCGGCGACGTCGTACCGCTCCATGAGGTCGGCGAGCCGGACCAGCATCGTGCCGGACACGCGACCCACGGTGGGGGCGATGCCGACGTAGAGGCGGCCGTCCTGCTGCGGGTGCACCCCGATGTGGTCGCGGTGTCCCACGGGCGAGGCCGGAGAGTCGCAGGAGACGAGCGGCCGTTCGAGGTACTCGTTCTCCAGCACCTCGCGGAACTTGTGCACACCCCAGTCGGCGACCAGGAACTTCAGCCGGGCCCGCGAGCGCAGCCGGCGGTAGCCGTAGTCGCGGAAGATGGAGACGACGCCTTCCCATACATCGGCCACCTCGTCGACCGGGATCCACACGCCGACCTTCTGGGCGAGCATCGGGTTGGTGGACAGCCCGCCGCCGACCCACAGGTCGAAGCCGGGGCCGTGCTCGGCGTGGACGGTGCCGACGAAGGAGACGTCGTTCGTCTCGGGGGAGACGTCGTGCCCGGGGTGGCCGGTCAGCGCGGTCTTGAACTTCCGCGGCAGGTTGGAGAAGTCGGGGTTGCCGAGGTAGCGCCGCTGGATCTCCTCCAGCGCGCTGGTGCCGTCGATGATCTCGTCGGCGGAGATGCCGGCGACGGGTGAGCCCAGGAACGGCCTCGGGGAGTCCCCGCACGCCTCCATCGTCGAGAGGCCGGCGTCCTCGAGCCGCCGCCAGATCTCCGGCACGTCCTCGATCCGGATCCAGTGGTACTGGATGTTCTCGCGGTCGGTGATGTCGGCGGTGTCGCGGGCGAAGTCGACCCCGATGGTGCCGAGCGCCCGGACCGTCTCGTGGCTCAGGAGCGCGCCGTCGGAGCGGACCCGCATCATGAAGAACTCGTCGTCGAGCTCCTCCTCCTCGAGCATCGCGGTCTTGCCGCCGTCGAAGCCGGGTGCGCGCTGGGTGTAGAGACCCATCCAGCGGAACCGGCCGCGCAGATCCGCGGGGTCGATCGAGGCGAACCCCCGGCGCGAGTAGATGTGCAGGATCCGGTCGCGGACGTTGAGAGGGTCGTCGTCCTTCTTGGACTGCTCGTTCTTGTTCAGCGGCTCGGTGTAGCCGAGCGCCCACTGACCCTCACCGCGCTTGGGGCGGGGGATCTCGGTCCGGGAGGCCGGACGGGCGGAGAAACGAAGGTCGGGCATGAAGTCGGTCCTTGGCTGGTGGCCGCGCGCGGCTGGCAGGTGAAAGGGGCGCGGCGAGGGGGCGGCGGTCAGCGGGGCCAACAGATCATGCTGCGGGTGAGCCCGAAGTCCACGTGGCGGCGTACCACGAGGTGGGTCCCTGTTGCAGCGGTGATCATGGGCTCAGTCTCAGGTGGCGGACACCCGTTTCACAAACCGGAATCCCGAGGAGTGAGACAGTGGCCCGGAATGTGAGACGGTGAGCGCTGGGGCCGGTCAGATCCCGCCCGCGACGTCCCGGGCCGCGGTGAGCACAGCGGACGCGTCGGCGGTGGCGCCGGTACGGCGTACCAGGTCGGCGATCACCCGGCCCAGCGCCTCGGCCACGTCGCCGGGATGGATCTCGGCGCGGTGCAGCACCACCCCGCCGACCACGTGCAGCAGCGTGGGCGGATCGGTGCACGACCAGCAGCTCTCGGGGCCGAGCCAGACCGCGGCGGGCACGGCCGGGCGGAGGAAGCCCTTGGGTACGGCGGGGCTGGTCCGGGTGCCGGGCAGTCTGGCCAGCAGGTCGGTGACGGCGTCGAGCCCGGCGCTGGCGACCGTCGCCTCCAGGACGGCACCGACCGCGGCGGGGTCGGTGGGGTCGACGTACCCCTCGGGAAGTGCGCTCGTCACCGGAGCGGCAGCACGAAGCCGGGGTCGAAGCCGTCGGGCTCGCCGACCTTGCGCACCGCGGTGCCGGACGTGAAGAACTCCAGGGTGTGGGTGCCCCACATCCACTCGCTGGCCTGCCAGTCCACCCCGGTGACACCGCTGGCCTCGACCCGCTCGGCCTCGGCCTGCATCCGGGAGAGCGCGGTCTCGCGGGCGTCGTAGTAGCCCTGCGTCCACTGCGGCATCTCGATGTTCTGCCCGATCTGACGCAGCGTCTGCATGAAGCCTTGTGCGGCGACGTGCCACACACAGACACCCATCACGAACTCCACCGGGACGTGGCCCGTCTTGAGCAGCGTGTAGAAGTCCTGGACGTTGAGGTGGCTGGAGAAGGGCGCCCCGTCCGGCCGCCGCATCGCCCCGGGCTTGTCCTTGGAGATGATCGAGGTGCCGACCGCGATGAACTCGATGTGCTCGGGGCTCACGCCGTGCTGCCGGAACGTGAGTCGCGTGCCGACCACTCCGTCGGCGCCGACCTGCTCGGCCTCGGCCAGCATCCGCCCCATGGCGTTGGTGCGGGCGGTGTACATCGCCTGCGAGAGCACTTGGAGCTCGGTCGACTGGCGGAGGTTCTGCTGCTGCCAGCCGATGTGGTAGACGGAGCTGCCCATCACGAACTCGAGCGGCCGGAAGCCGGCGGCGTCGAGCAGCGCGAACTCGCTGACCGAGAGGTCGGAGGTCCACACCTTGCCGGACTCCGCGAGGCGGGCCGAGGCGACGGAGTCGGGGGTCAGGTCGGTCATGGCGCGTCCTTCGGGGGTCCGGCACGTGGTGCTGCTCGAGTCGTGGGCGAGCCTAGCCCCGGGTTGGTCCTAGGCTGCTGCCATGAGCGACGCGCCCTCTGCGGAGACCCTGGCCAAGACCGCTGCGACGGCGTACGACGCCGCCCTGGAGGTGATCGGCTCGGTCGAGCCGCGGATCGCCGAGGCCACTCGTCAGGAGCTGGCCGACCAGCGGAGCTCGCTCAAGCTGATCGCGAGCGAGAACTACGCCTCCCCGGCGGTGCTGCTGACGATGGGCACGTGGTTCTCCGACAAGTACGCCGAGGGCACCGTCGGACACCGCTTCTACGCCGGCTGCCAGAACGTCGACACCGTCGAGACGATCGCGGCCGAGCACGCCCGCGAGCTGTTCGGAGCGCCGTACGCCTATGTCCAGCCGCACTCGGGCATCGACGCCAACCTGGTCGCCTTCTGGTCGATCCTGGCGCACCACGTCGAGACCCCGGCCCTGGAGCGGCTCGGTGCGAAGAACGTCAACGAGCTGAGCGAGGCCGACTGGGAGACGCTGCGGCACGAGTTCGGCAGGCAGCGCCTGCTCGGGATGGCTCTCGACGCCGGCGGCCACCTCACGCACGGTTTTCGTCCCAACATCAGCGGCAAGATGTTCCACCAGCAGCAGTACGGCACCGACCCCGAGTCGGGCCTGCTCGACTACGACGTGGTGCGGGCCAAGGCAAAGGAGTTCAAGCCGCTGGTGCTGGTCGCCGGCTACTCGGCGTACCCGCGGCGGGTGAACTTCGCCAAGATGCGAGAGATCGCCGACGAGGTGGGCGCGACGCTGATGGTCGACATGGCGCATTTCGCGGGCCTGGTGGCGGGCAAGGTGTTCACCGGCGACGAGGACCCCGTGCCGTTCGCCCACATCACCACCACGACCACCCACAAGTCGCTGCGCGGTCCGCGCGGCGGCATGGTGCTGGCGCAGAAGGAGTTCGCGGCCGACGTCGACCGGGGCTGCCCGATGGTGCTCGGTGGTCCGCTGTCGCACGTGATGGCGGCCAAGGCCGTGGCACTCGCGGAGGCGCGCCAACCGTCGTTCCAGACCTACGCACAGGCCATCGCCGACAACGCGAAGTCGCTGGCCGAGGGCTTCCTGAAGCGTGGCGCCAACCTCGTCACCGGTGGCACGGACAACCACATCGTGCTCCTCGACGTGTCGTGGTTCGGGCTGACCGGCAGGCAGGCCGAGTCGGCCCTGCTCGACTCGGGCGTGGTCACCAACCGCAACTCGGTCCCGGCCGACCCCAACGGTGCGTGGTACACCTCTGGCATCCGCCTCGGTACGCCGGCTCTCACCACCCGCGGCTTCGGGGCCGACGACTTCGACCGCGTCGCGGACCTGATGGTCGAGGTGTTGTCGAACACCCAGCCCGGCACCACCAAGGCGGGCGGTCCGTCGAAGGCGTCGTACGCCCTCGGCGAGGGTGTCGCCGACCGTGTCAAGGCCGCCAGCGCCGAGATGCTCGACGCGCACCCGCTCTATCCCGGCCTCGACCTCGCCTGACGCGTAGCCACGCGGGCACAACCTCGTGGCGAGTGGGTGGTCAGGCGGCGCACCGGTGCGCGCAGCAGGGTTGTGCCCGCATCCGTACGAGCCGGACGACGGAGACGAGCACGGAGCGCACGTAGTCCTGGTCGAACATGACGTCCTCCCATGAGAAGCGCAGCACGAGCCAGCCGTTGATGACCATCAGGTTGTAGCGGCGGGCGTCGCGACGGAGCCCAGCCCGATCGCCGTGCCACTCGAAGGAGTCCGCCTCGAGGACCACACCCAGGTCCGCGTCGACGAGGTCGGGCCGGACCGAAAGGCGGGCCAGTGTCACCTGGGGCCTGACGTGGAGCCCTTCCACGCCCAGGGCCACGTGCCTGAGGCAGGACTCGAACGGGTTCGCGGCGTCGCCGTTGGCTCGCCCTGCGATTCGGCGGACCTTGGCCGCTCCCGGACCGCGAACGGTGACCGCGACCCGTCGCAGGACGTTGGGCGGGACCCCGTGGCGGAGCGAGGAGTCGGCAATGGCCAGTGCCTCGTCGTCGGGCAGCACGCGTAACGACTGCAGCAGCGTCGTCTCCGGGTTCGTCGCTATCCCCTCCGCAATCTCGTCGGGAGTCAGGTCGGCGTAGTGCAGTGTGGCTCTGGCTGCCAGCGCCGGGTCGACATGCCGCCGGCGTGGGACGGTGACGTGGGGCCGCTCCGGGACCTGCTTGACCTCCCACCCATGGTGGAGTGCCGCGCTCGTGTGGCTGAGGACGCCCCTGAGCGCGTGGGCGAGGCGTGGCGCATCCTCCACAGTGGGGAGGCAGTAGCGCCCGCGCGCAACCGCGACGATCTGGTCGTGACGGAGCGCGCGGTCGACCTCGCCTCGGGAGGTGGCGCCGACCAGGGTGCCCCTGGTGGCGATGCCACCGAGCTCGGCGAGCACCTCGACCACGGTCACGGGTCCAGCATCGCGCGGAGCAGGCCCGTGAGTCGGTCGCTCTCCACAGGCACGTAGCCGCGCGGGCACAACTTCCTCTCGGGAGGTGACTCAGGCCGTGGACGCGCGCGCACATCAGGGTTGTGCCCGTCCGACTACGTGCCATCGTCCAAATGTCCGGACACGTCCCACCCGGAGGCGCGGAAGTGGATCGAACATCGGGTCCACCGGCATCGTCTCGCTTCGGGACGGGGTGGTGTTCGTGGCATCTGCCACCTCCGCCTCGAGTCGCCGAAACGAACGGATCGCCCGGGCCGCGATGAACCGGATACTCGCGCGTACGCACTGACCGCGGGACGACGCATCGTTCAGCCGCGCTGGTGGAACATCCAGCGGTGACCCTCGACATCCTCGGTGCGGTACAGCCGCCCGGGTCCGTCCTCGACCTCGCCTGAACAGCAGGTCCCGGACCGGGCGGCGGTGCGGCCCGGTCTGAGTGGTGTCGCTCGACGCTCATGACACCACCGGAGTCGCCCGGGTGACGATCGTGCGCAGGTCGGAGACGGGGGAGGAGAGCGTCCCGTAGGTGCCGTCGTACGACGTGCCGAGGCGCGAGGCGCAGAATGCGTCGGCCACCTCCGGGGGCGCGAACCGCACCAGCAGCGCACCTTGGAGGCAGGCGGCCATCCGACCGGCGAGGCGACGTGCGCCGGCCTCGAGCGCACCGGTCTCCCCGAGCAGGGCGAGGGTGTCGTCCACGGCCCGGTCGAGACGCACGTCGCCGCTGCGCGCATGCCCCACCTCGGTGATCCACGCGGCGAGCGCCTCGGGCTCGCGGGCCAGAGCCCGGAGCACATCGAGGGCGTTGACGTTGCCGGCCCCCTCCCACACAGAGTTCAGAGGGGCCTCGCGGTAGCGCAGCGGCAGGCCGGACTCCTCGACGTAGCCGTTCCCGCCCAGGCACTCCAGCGCCTCGGCGACGAACCCGGGCGTGCGCTTGCAGACCCAGAACTTGGCAAGGGGGAGCGCGATCCGGCGCAGGGCCGCCTCGTGCGGGTCGTCGGGCGCGTCGACCGCTGCCGCCAGCCGCACCGCCAGCGCGGTCGCAGCCTCGGCCTCGACCGTCAGGTCGGCGATGACGTTCTGCATCAGCGGCTTGTCGGCCAGCAGGCCGCCGAAGGCCGAGCGGTGCGCGACGTGCCATGACGCCTCGTTGAGGGTGTGCCGCATCAGGGCGGTCGAGCCGAGCACGCAGTCGAGCCGGGTCGCGGCCACCATCTCGATGATCGTGCGGATGCCCCGGCCCTCGTCGCCGAGGCGCACGCCGAGGGTGCCGTCGAACTCGAGCTCGGCCGAGGCGTTCGCGCGGTTGCCGAGCTTGTCCTTCAGCCGCATGATGTCGAGCCGGTTGCGGCGGCCGTCCGGCAGCGCCCGCGGCACCAGGAAGCAGGTCAGCCCATCGGCCGCCTGCGCGAGCACCAGGAACACGTCGTTCATGGGCGCCGAGGTGAACCACTTGTGGCCGTGCAGGGTGTACTCCCCGTCGATGCCGGTCGGTCGAGCCTCGGTCACGTTGGCCCGAACGTCGGAACCGCCCTGCTTCTCGGTCATGCCCATGCCGGCCAGCGCCCCGCGCTTCTCGGCGACCGGCCGGATGCCCGGGTCGTACGACGTCGCGGCCAGCGCCGGCGTCCACTCCTTGGCGAGCGTCTCGTCGGTCCGCAGCGCCGGGATGGCGGCGTACGTCATCGAGATCGGGCAGCCGTGCGCCGGGTCGGTGTGCGACCACGCCATGAACCCGGCGGCGCGGCGTACGTGCGCATGCTCCGCGCCGGCCGCCTGCTGCTCCCAGGGCGCGGCCTGCAGGCCGTGACCGACCGCTCGCTCCATCAGCCAGTGCCACGACGGATGGAAGGCGACCTCGTCGATGCGTTGGCCGTAGCGGTCGTACGTCGAGAGCTCGGGCTCGTGCCGGTTGGCCAGCATCCCGTGCTCGCGCGCCTCGGCCGTACCGGCCGCCGCGCCGAGCGGTAGCAGGTCGTCGACCGTCGCTGCATCGGCGTGCCGGGTCACCGCCTCGACCAGGGCCTGGTCGGCCGCCACCACGTTGTGCCCGACGAGGGGTGGTGGCTGGTTCGCCGCTGCCCGGGTGGCGGTGCTCATGTGGCTACCGTAGGCCCATGCCCGGACCCGAGCCTCCGCCTCCCGCGGAGGACGAGCCGGGGAAGTCCGGCTCCGGCTGGCCGGCCCGGCTGCTGCGGCTGCGCGACACCACGTGGCGGGTGATCGTCTCCACGGTCGGCGCCTCGATGCGCCACCGGGTGACCGGCCTGGCCGCGGAGGCGGCCTTCTTCACGGTGCTCTCGGTGCCGCCCCTGATCTTCGCCCTGGCCGGCGCGATCGGCTACGCCACGCATTCGTTCAGCCCCGACCAGATCGAGCACGTCCGGCAGGCGATCCTGGACCTCGCGTCGCGCTTCCTCACCGACTCGGCGGTTCATCGGGTGATCCAACCGACGATCGACGACGTGCTGCGCGGTGGCCGCTTCGACGTGATCTCGGTCGGCTTCGTGCTCTCGCTCTGGTCCGGCTCCCGGGCCATGCACGTATTCGTCGAGACCATCACGATCATGCACGGGCTCGGCGGACACCGGGGGATCGTGAAGACCCGCGCCCTCTCCTTCGGCCTGTACCTGCTGGCGATCGTGACCGGGATCGTCTCGCTCCCGCTGGTGGTCGCCGGACCGCGGCTGATCCACGAATGGCTGCCGGATCGCGCGGACTTCCTGGTCGGTTTCTACTGGCCCACCGTGTTTGTGCTGTGCATCTGCTTCCTCGCCACGCTCTACCACGTGTCGGTGCCGGTGCGGACCAACTGGCGCTTCAACCTGCCGGGCGCGACCTTCGCGCTCGCGGTCTGGATCCTGGGCAGCTTCCTGCTCCGCGAGTTCCTGACGGCGACGGCAGCTGACTCGCGCTCGATCTACGGCCCGCTGGCCGCGCCGATCGCGGTCCTCATCTGGCTCTACCTCGTCTCGATCGCCGTGCTCGTCGGCGCGGCGCTCAACGCGGCCTTCGACACGGTCTTCCCACAGCAGCAGACGACCCGTGCGCGACTGGAGCTGGTGACCCGCCTACGGCGCAGGTCGCGGGAGACCGACCCGGACGTGGCGGTGGACTAGATTCGCGTCCGTGCCCGCCGATACCGACCATCCCAGCCACGGGTACGTCGTACTCCCGGACCGCGTGCGGTCTCCGTGGTGGTCGCTGGCCCGTCGGCTCCTGCTGGCGATCGGCCTGATCGCGGTCACCGTGCTCCTGGTCTACGTCGACAAGGGTGGCTACCGCGACTCCAACGACGCGACCCACCACTACGGCATCAACCTGGTCGACGCGATCTACTATTCGACGGTCACCCTCAGCACCACGGGGTACGGCGACATCGCACCGGTGTCCGAGACCGCCCGGCTGATCAACGCCTTCGTGATCACCCCGCTCAGGGTGGCGTTCCTGGTGTTGTTGATCGGCACCATCCTGGAGGTCATGACGTCCCAGGGCCGACGTACGTTCCGCATCGCTCGCTGGAGGAAGAACATGACCAACCACGTGGTGATCGTCGGCTACGGCACCAAGGGCCGCAGTGCGGTACAGACTCTGGTCAACAACGGCATCGACCGCGACGCGATCGTCGTCGTCGACCAGGGCAGTCAGGCTGTCTCGGAGGCGCACGCGGACGGGCTAGTGGTCGTCACCGGTGACGCGACTCGTCGGGACGTGCTCCAGCGGGCCGGCGTCGCCGACGCCGACCAGGTGATCATCACCACCGACCGCGACGACTCCAACGTGCTGTCGACCCTGACGGTGCGCCAGCTCAACGCCGACGCGTGGATCGTCGCGTCGGTGCGCGAGCACGAGAACGCGCCGCTGATGAAGCAATCAGGCGCGAACTCCGTGATCACCTCCTCCGACGCGGTCGGTCGCCTGCTGGGGCTCTCGTCGCTGTCACCGACGCTCGGCACGGTCATGGAGGACCTGCTGACGTACGGCGAGGGGCTGGAGGTCGCCGAGCGCGACCTGCTCGTCTCGGAGGTGGGGCAGCAGCCGCAGTCGCTGCCCGACCAGGTGATCGCGGTGGTGCGCGACGAGAACGTCTACCGCTACTTCGACCCGGCGGTGACCCAGCTGGCCCGCGGCGACCGACTCGTCGTCGTACGCCCGGCCAAGGAGCTGCCGTGGGCGCCGCGTCCGGGCACCCACGGTGAGGAGACCGAGGAGGAGTGATGGCGGCTCGGCTGGAGAAGACCGTGGTCGAGTGCCCGGAGCCACTGGCGCTGGCCGGCTTCTACGCCGACCTGCTCGGCATGCAGGTCCTCGAGGAGCGCGACGACTGGGTCGTGATCGGCCACGAGCCCGGCATGCGCGAGCTCGCCTTCCAGCGCCCCGAGCAGTGGGTGCCACCCGCGCCGTGGCCGGGCGGCGAGGCCCGCCTGCACCTCGACATCCACGTCAACGATGTGGACGAGGCGACGGCGCAGGTGCTCGCTCGCGGCGCCGTCCGAGCCCCGGGCGCGCCGGAGACCGGCTACCGGGTGTTCCTCGACCCGGTCGGGCACCCGTTCTGCCTGATCCACGGCCGGAAGCGCGAGTCCGACCCGCGCTGGCGCGACTGAACCGACCGCATCAGCATGGAGCGCTGCGCGGCCGTGGCGGCGAACGTCGGATTGTGCGTGCCATGGCACACCCGGTCCGTCTTCGATTCGGTCCTGTGGTGCCACCCTCCCGGCGGTTGAAGCCTACGCAGAAGAGGCCGCCATTTCCGGCGATTGAACAAATGTGCGGCGGCCCGGGCCCGGTGCAAAGAATCACGGGGGCACGCGGCACCCTGGTCTCGGGACGACGTTCACGACACGTGAACGCGCCCCGCATGGCCCGAGTGCGAGGCGCGTTCTCAGCGACGAACGCCCCACCTGGTCCAAGCCGGGTGGGGCGCTGGCGGTGAGTCAGCTCAGCAACTCTGACCGGAGCTGATGCCGACCTTGTTGCAGGTGGAGCTGAAGATGTTCTTCAGCACGCCGCCGAAGGCGAAGACCACCACGACGATCAGCGCGGCGATGCCTGCAATGAGAAGGCCGTATTCGACGGCCGAGGCGCCGCGTTCGTCCATCTTGGCGAAGCGGGCGTTGAGCATGATGCGAACGTAGTCAAGCATTGAAGGTCCCCCTTGATTGATGTGCGGGGACACTTCGTCCGTCCCCCCAGCTGCCCAGAGTGAGCGTCGGGGGGCGCGATTCATACGTGCGAACGGCCGATCCTGGTGGTTCAAGAGGGCCACGAGGGCACCGGAAAGCCCCAGCCGCCCCACCCGGCCGGAGCCGGGTGGGGCGCTGCTAGGTGCGTGCGATCAGCAGGACTGGCCCGAGCTCGCGCCGACGCTGTTGCAGGTGGAGCTGAAGATGTTCTTGAGGACGCCGCCGAAGGCGAAGACGACGACGACGATCAGTGCGGCGATGCCGGCAATGAGAAGGCCGTACTCGACGGCCGAGGCGCCGCGCTCGTCCATCTTGGCGATGCGGGCGTTGAGCATGATGTGCAGGTAGTCGAGCATGGTGATCCCCCGTTGATTGGCTGATGAGAGTCTTTCTCGGGGCCGCGCTGGCCCCTCCCCCGACTACGAGACGAAGCCACTGCAGGATCGTGACGCACTTCCCAGGTAAGGGGTTGGTGCCGACGTGGTGGGCGATACTGGGATCGAACCAGT